>CALBEF010000103.1 GCA_937927775.1 uncultured Anaerolineae bacterium
TTCGGTGGAGGGCTTCATCCGTCAGGTCATCGGCTGGCGCGAGTTCATGTATGCCGTGTACTGGCGCGAGATGCCCGGCCTGCGCATGATGAACGCGCTGGGCGCGTCGCGCCCCCTGCCGGCCTTCTACTGGGACGCGCAGACCGACATGGCTTGTCTGCGCGCGTGCGCGCAGGGCGTGTGGGAGCGCGGCTACACGCATCACATTCAGCGCCTGATGGTGCTGTGCAACTTCGCCATGCTGGCCGGCGTCGATCCGCAAGCCGTCAATGAGTGGTTCCTTTCGACTTACGTGGACGCCTATGACTGGGTGGTGACGCCCAACGTGATCGGCATGGGCCTGTTTGCCGATGGCGGTATCGTCGGCTCGAAGCCGTATGCCGCCGGCGCGAATTACATCCACAAGATGAGCGACTACTGCGCCGGCTGCCGTTTCAACCCGCGCCAGCGCACCGGGCCGGACGCCTGCCCCTTCAATTCACTGTACTGGGACTTTGTGGCGCGCCATGCCGCTCGCCTGGAGAAAAATCCGCGCGCGAGCATGGCGGTTCGGACGTTGCGCCGCATGGCCGGCGCCGATGTCGCCGCGCTGCGGACGCAGGCCGCGCGTTTCCTGGAGCGCCTGGCCGGCTGAGCGCAGCGCGCAACAAAACGCCGACAGCGCGCTGTCACGCTGCCGGCGTTTTCTTCTGTTGCGCCGTTTGCGCGCTAGATGGCGCTGATCGCCGCGTCGGGGCAATCCTCAACGGCCTGCCGCACGTCGGCTTCGAGGCCGGGCGGGATGGGGTCGAGCTTGACGATGGCGTAGCCCTCCGGGCCGACCTCGAACACGTCGGGCGCGGTGGCCTCGCACAGGGCGCAGGCGCCGCATTTGGTCTGATCAACAATCGCTTTCATGATTAAGAACCTCTTGAATCGGGCCGGGAAGATCGGCTGCCATTGCGGGGCTGCCCGAAATGGCGCGGCGGCATCGCCCGGTCATCCGATGCGCCGTGCGCGAGTATAGGCAGGGCTGTCCCCGGCGCAAGTGACATTCCGCGCCCGCGCCCGGCGCGAGTTGAGCAAATCCGCGTTTGAGGCACAATCGAATCACTATGTCTTTCCGCGACTACCTCCGGCGTCTCGACGCGCGCGGCGATCTCGCGCGCGTGAAGGCGCCCATCTCCAAAACCTATGAGATCGCCGGCGTGCTCAAAAGGATCGAGCCGCGCCCGGCGTTGTTCGAGCGGGTGATCGAAGCGCCCTTTCCTGTGGCGGGCAATGTGTTTTGCGGCAAGGCCGCCTTTGCCGATTACTTTGGCATGTCGGTCGCGGATATCATCTGAGGAATCCTGACGAAATGAAAGACAAAATAAGCTGGGCTGCCCTTGTGATTGCGCTGCTTTTTGGCCTGCTCGCCTGGCCGTTGTTGCCGGCGCGCGCGCAGGCCAGGTCCGTAGTCTGGCAGCGTCTGGACGTGGACATCGTCGTGCTGGACAATGGAGACCTGCGCATCACCGAGACCAACGTCATTCGCTTCATCGGCGGGCCGTTCACGTTTGGCTACCGCGATATCGACACTGCCCGGCTCGAACGCATCTTCGACGCGCGCGCAACGGAGGACGGCCAGCCGTTGCGCCTGGAGACCGGCTACGCCGACGGCGGGCGCTTTCGCATCAAGTACTACTTTGCGCCGGCTGCTAACGAGGTGCGCACGATCGTGCTCGAGTACACCGCGCGCGGAGCGACGCGCTATTACCTGAACGGCGACCAGGTGTATTGGGCCGGCGTGTATGCTGACCGCAACGGATTCCCTGTCGAAGCGGCGCGGCTGACGGTGCAGTTGCCGGCCGGCGCGCTGGCCGAGCGCGTGGAAGCATACGGGCCGCCGGCCATTGTTACCGGCCTGGGCGAGAACCGCGTCGTGGCCGAGGCGCAGGCGCCCATTCCCAGCGGCCAGGAGTTCGAGATTCGGGTGCAGTTTCCTCATCACATCATTTCCGGCGAAGCGCCGGCCTGGCAGCGCGCATTCGACCAGCAGCGCGAGTACGAAGAAAACGTCAAGCCGCGCAACAACCTGATCTTTCTGACGCTGGCGCTGCTGGTATTATTTGGCGGGCCGGCGCTGGCGGCGCTGTTGTGGTTCCTGCGCGGGCGCGATCCGCAGGTCGGTCTGAAGGCCGAGTACCTTGCCGAGCCGCCGGCAGACATCTCGCCGGGCATGGCTGGCGCGCTGATCGACGAACGCGCCGACTTGAGGGATGTGATCGCCACGCTGGCCGATCTGGCGCAACGCGGTGTGTTGATTGTGCGCGAGCGCGGCTGGCAGAAGTGGATCGTCGCGCGCGGGCCGGATTTTGAACAGCCATTGCGATCTTACGAGCGGGCGCTGCTCGACGCGCTGGGCCTGTCGCGCCGCAGGGACGAGGCGCCGCTCGAAGAGCGCCGGCAAATTTTCTACAGCTACCTGCCGCGCATCCAGGCCGGCTTGTATCAGCAACTGATTGCCGACGGCTATTACACCCGCAGCCCTGAAGAAACACGCGCTTCCTGGCGCCGCCTGGGCGTGGACGCGCTGGTTGCGGCTGCGGTGTGGGTGGCGATCAGCGCAATCTTCCTGACAGGAGTGGCAGACACCGCGATTTTGCTGAGTGTCTCTCTGGCCGTCAGTGGCGCGGCCTTTCTGATTGTGAGTCGCGCCATGCCGGTGCGCACGAGGAAAGGCGCCGAGGCGCGTATGCGACTGGTCGCCTTCCGGCGCTACCTGGCCGGCATCGAGAAGTACGCCGATGTGCAGTCGGCTACCGATCAGTTCAATCGCTATTTGCCGTATGCGATTGCGTTTGGCCTGGAGCGGAGCTGGGTCAACAAGTTCGCCGCCGTCAACGCGCCGGCCCCGGCCTGGTTCATCCCGCGCCCGCCCGTAACCCGTAACGCGGGATTCATCCCGCGCCCGTCGTTGTGGGAAAAGCAGTCTCCGCCGGCCGTGGGCGCAGACGCGGCGCGTCAGTCGATCGGGCAGTCGTCGGCCGAACCACAATCAGCCATGTCCGCGCCGGCGGGCCGCGAGACAAGTCAACTCGATGTCAGCACCGCCGCGCGCGCCGACGCCGAACCGCTCTCACTGGCCGGCGTCAATCAATCGCTCACAACCGCCTTGTCGCGCGTGAACAGCGATCTCATCAACATGTTCTCTTCAGCGGCGCGCGTGTTTGACAGCCGGCCACCCTCGCCGACCGTGACGGCGCTGAAAGACACGGCCAGCGGCATCCGCTATACGTTGTCTGAGTGGTCTGCTTCGAGCGGGTCGAGCAGTTCCAGCAGCGGTAACAGCGCCTGGAGCAGCACATCTGATTCGGGCGCCAGCCGTTGGAGCGGAGGTGGCAGTTCAAGTGGAGGAAGTTCGGGTGGTGGCGGCGGCGGATTCGGTTAGGCAAATGACCCTCGCGCAGGTTCCAAATCTGCGAGAGCGTCAGTCTCTTATCCGCTGAATGCCCATGCCCATATCACGACCGATGCGGCCAGCAACACGCCGAATTTAAGGTGCAGCGCGCCGGTCTGACGCAGCACGCGGTTCAGGTCTGCGGCATGCGTGGTGGCGCCGGCTGTTCTGACCAGTTGGGATGCCGAAGGAAGCAACACGCACACGGCGAGCGCCGCCGGAGGCAATTCGTCCAGCGCGATGGCGGCCAGCGCAGCCACAAACGCGCCGGCCATCAGCGCGGCATATTCGATCTGCGCGCCGCGCCGGCCCAGCCGGGTAGCCAGTGTGCGTTTGCCGGCCAGCCGGTCGCTGTCCAGATCGCGCAGATTGTTGGCGTGCAGAATGGCCGTCACCAGCAGGCCGAGGGGCGTCGCCGCCAGCAATACGCCCGGCGTGACGGCCTGGGTTTGCACCGCATACGCGCCGGCGACGATGCCCGGCCCCATTGCCACGAAGACGGCGATCTCGCCCAGGCCGCGCCAGGCCAGCGGGGCGGGGCCGGCGGTGTACAACACGGCGATCAGAACGCCGATTGCTCCGATCAGCCAGACCGCCCATCCGCCGATCCAGGCCAGTGCCACGCCCAGCAGCGCCCCCGCGCCCAGACAGACCCATGCGCCGATCAGCACCTGGCGCGGCGCAAGCAGCCCATCCTGAATGACGCGGCTGGGGCTGAGCGAGGCGCTGCTGTCGGCGCCGGCGCGGTGATCCATGTAGTCGTTGAGCAGGTTGGCGCCGGCCTGCAACAGCATGGCGCCCAGCAGCGTCAGGGCAGCCGTCAAAAGATTGAAGCGCCCATCGCGCCAGGCCAGCGCCAGCCCCAGCGCAAGCGGCGCCAGCGTTGCCGCAAACGATTTGGGGCGCGTGGCCTGAATCCAGATCGAGGCGCGCCGGCTTATTCGCTGACAGGGAGAGCGAGCAATCATGCCAGTCGAATCCCGTAATCGCGCGCGGCGTAGTCGTAGAACTCGTGCGTCACGCGCGCGGTTTCGGGGCGCAGACCGCGATAGGCCGGCTTGATCTGGCTGAGCTGAATCAGGAATCGCACGCCGCCCAGTTCGATTGTGCCGTACAGAGACAGTCGCTCGACCCGTTCGAGCAGCGTGAAGTGGCTGGCGTATTCGGGACATGTTTTTGCCAGGTGCGCGTGCGCCGCCTCCAGGTTGTCTACCACGAAGCCGAGATGATGGATGCGCGAGGGCAGGCCGTCGGACAACGGCATCCCCGGCCGGGCCTCGAAGAAGAACAGCGCGTTGACGCCGGTGGTGAGCACCAGCAGATGTTCGTCGTCGCGCACGATGCTCATCTTCAGGCCGTCGTGAAAGAAGCGCCGGCAGGCGTCACGGTCGGTCGTCGCCAGCGCCAGATGATCGAAGCCAAAGTTGGTGAAGTCTGTGTCCTGTTTGCTGAGCGGGCGCGCGTCAAGCCGGAAGTCGGCGTTGCCGTAGTGATCGACGATCTCGTACAGCCACATGTCGGGGAAGATCAGATCGCCGTTGGGCATGGTGATGCGCAGGTGGTGCGCGGTGAGCAGTTCCGCCGGCAGCAACTGATCCAGCGCCTGATGCACGACATGCCGGCGGCTGATGGGGCCGGCGAAGCGCCGCCCGTCGGGCAGTGAGAAAGACACGGTGACTTCAGGGGGTGTTTGCGCAGGGGCCATGCGATCGCTCCGGGTCAGTGCTGGGCGGCGATGAAGCCGCGTATCAGGCCGGCGGTCAGCGCGGCCTGCTGAAGGTGGATGAAGTGCGCGCAGTCGGGGGCCATGACCAGCCGCGCGCCGCGAATCTTCGCAACGACCGCTTCGGTCAGAAAGGCCGGCGTCAGAAACGGCTCATGCGCGCCGCCGATGACGAGGGCAGGGGCGGTGATGTGGGGCAGCTTTTCGGGGAAATGCGTGCCGATGGTCCACACGTCGAAAATGCCCAGGAAAGCTTCGGGCGACCAGGTGCGCGAGCCGGTCATGAAATGCTCGAGCAGGTCGGCATCCATCTCGCCGTGCCAGCCCAGCTTCCAGATGGCGGCGCGGCCCTGCATGTCGTTTGCGCCCTGTTGGAACAGCTTGCGCGCGCCGTCATTCACCGGCACGCCGGTGGCCGGCACCGGGCCGATCAGGATCAGGCTCTTCACGCGCTCGCCGAGTTCTGCGGCGCACCACTGCGCAATGGCCCCGCCGGTCGAGTGGCCGACGAGGGTGAAGCCGGTCAGCCCTTCGGTCTGGATGACGGTCATGGCATCCTGCGCCAGTCGCTCGAAGGTGTAGCCGGAGAGCGGCTTGTCCGAGTGGCCGCAGCCGCGCATGTCGGGCGCAATCACTCGATACGCATCGGGAGGAAATGAGGCGAGCAGTGACGACCAGTGTTCGGCGGTCGAGTTGAAGCCGTGCAACAGGAGAATCGTCTCCGGCCCGTTGCCGTATGTGTAATAAGCAATCCGTGCGCCGTCGTCGGCCTGCGCAAAGCGCGGCGCAGCAAAAGTCTGCTCAATCGCAGCGTCGTGGCTTGTCTTGACTCTCATCCCACACGTCTCCTTGTTCCAAACATCTGCATGATTCCGGCAAACGGCCGGCTTGTGAAAGCTGTCACAATCAGATGTTTATAGGCTGGCAAGCTGAGAGCAGGCAGCCCTGTCGCTAAGTTCGGGCTGAGAATCAGCCGGTCAGGGGCGTGGTACAGTCCCACCGTTTGGCACTCAGAGCCTGTCCCGATGGATGTCGGCTTCTCCGAGAAGTCCGACATCTGAGCGCCTGCCGAGACAGGATTTAAGGAGCATTGCATTCATGCGCGTGGACATTCAGAAGTGGAGCCGGCCGCTGTGGGTCTTGCTCGTAATCGGCGTCATGTTTGTTGTTTTCCTGCTCTTCGCCGATGCCGATTCTTCTACCGAAGCCGAAACCAAAACGCTGGAATGGATGCGACTGGACACCGAGATCACCGTGCTGCCGAATGGCGATCTGCGCATTGTGGAGACGAATGTGATCGAATTCACCAGCGGCACGTTCACATTCGGCTACCGGGATATCGACTCGTCGCGTCTGACCGGCATCGCGGATGTGCTGGTGACGGAGGAGGGGCGCGCGCTGCCGGTTGAGCTTTCGCAAACCGAGGAGGGCTATTTCCGCATCCGCTACGAATTCGAGCCGGCGCGGCAGGAGCAGCGCGTGTTCACGGTCGAGTACACCGCGCGGGGCGCGACGCGCTACTACGACGACGGGGATGAGGTGTTCTGGGCCGGCGTGTACGCCGATCGCAACGGCTTTGCGGTGCAGGCGTCGCGCCTGACGGTGCGCCTGCCCGACGGCGCAACCGCGATCGACGCGCAGACCTACGGCCCGCGCGCTGAGCTCAGAGGACAGGGCGAGAGCGTTGTTGTCGCCGAGTCGCTGGCGCCAATCCCAAGCGGAGATCAATTCGAGATCTGGGTGAAGTTCCCGCACGGCCTGATTGCGGGATCGCCGCCGCCCTGGCAGACGGCATACGACGACTTTCGCGCCTATCAGCGCACTGCGAAGCCGGTGGTCGATCTGGCGTTGTTGATCCTGGCGCTGTTGACGGTCAGTGTGGGCGCGCCGGCGGCGCTCGTGTTGTGGCACCGGCGCGGCCGCGACCCGCAGGTGGGGATGGTGGCGGAATATCTGACCGAACCGCCGGCAGATCTGTCGCCGGGGCTGGCCGGCGCGCTGCTGGATGAGAAAGCAGACATGCGCGACATCGTTGCCACGCTGGTTGACCTGTGCCGGCGCGGTGTGCTGCGCATGAGCGAGGCGCAGAGCGCCGGCTTGTTTGGCATCGGCACGATCCGCGACTGGGTGTTCGAGCGCGGGCCGCAGTTCGCCGGAAAGCTGGACCCGCACGAGCGCGAACTGATTCGCGCGCTCGATCTGGACTTGCAGGACAGCGTGTCCTTGTCCAGCTTCAAGGATGTTTTCTACAAGAGCGTGCCCGGCATTCAATCGGCGCTGTATGACAAACTGGTGTCGGCCGGCCTGTATGCCCGTCGTCCCGACACAGTGCGCAGTCGGTCCATGGCGCCGGGCATTGTGGCCCTGGTCATCGGCCTTGTCAGCCTTGTGATCACCGGCATTCTGGCGGCGCAGGGGATTACCGCGACCGGCGTTGCGCTGAGTATTGCGATTATCCTCGTGGGCGTAGTGTGGATAGTTGTGGGCGCCAACATGCCGGCGCGCACCCGCAAGGGCGCCGAGCTGCGTCAGCGCGTGGACGCATTCAAGCGATACCTTGACAACATCGAGCGCTACACAGACTTGAAAACCGCCACCGATCAGTTCGATCGCTACCTGCCCTTTGTGGTCGCCTTTGGCATTGACCGCAGTTGGATGCGCAAGTTCGCGGCCATCGACACGCCGGCCCCGACGTGGTACACCCCACACTGGGGATCGGTTGCCTCCGGCGCGGGCGCGGGCAGCTCGGGTTCAAGTGTGGCCGGGGCGGCCAGAGCGCCATCGGGAGGGATTGCGGGCGCCAATGCCGGCCTGACCTCCAGTCTGGCCGGCATGAACGCCGGGTTGACGGCCATGATGTCGTCGGTGGCGTCCACTTTCTCCAGTTCGCCGTCGTCGAGCGGCGGCGGGGGAGGGGGTGGCGGAAGCTCAGGCGGCGGTGGCGGCGGCTTCGGCTAGGTGTCAGGTGCTCAGCACAGGTTTGTCAGAATCGCCGCGTGAATCGCTTTACAATGCCGGTGTTTGAGTGTGCTGTTTGACTTTTGGATTTGTTAGCGTTTACCGGCGTTCATTCGTGTTCATTCGTGTTCATTCGTGTTCATTCGCGGAGCAGTTCAATGCGATCTCAAGTAAACCGCGCGCGTGGAAATCGTGGCCGGCTGCTGGCGTTGTTTGTGCTGGCCGCGTTGCTGTTTATCGGGCTGGCCGCCTCGCCTGTTGCTGCCCAGACCAGGACGCTGGAGTGGCAGCGTCTCGACACCGACATCACCGTGTTGCTGAACGGCGATGTGGAGATTGTCGAGACGAACGTCATTCATTTCACCAGCGGCTCGTTCTCGTTTGGCTACCGCGATATTGATCTGTCGCGGCTCGACTCGGTGCGCGATGTGCAAGTCACCGATGAGGCCGGCCAGCCGCTGCGCTTTGAGCAATCGACAGATGGCAGCACGTTGCGCATCAAGTATTACTTCCCGACGGCCACGCGCGAAACGCGCACGTTCAATCTGCGCTACACCGTGCGGGGGGCGTTGCGCTACTATGAAGCGGGCGACCAGGTGTACTGGGCCGGCGTGTATGCCGACCGCAACGGTTTCCCGGTGCAGGCGGCGCGCATCACGGTGCGCCTGCCCGATGGCGCAACAGCCGACATCGCCGACACCTACGGGCCGCCGGCGCGCGTGACGGGCGAGGGCGAAAACCTTGTCGTTGCTGAGGCGTTGCGCGCCATTCCCAGCGGTCAGGACTTCGAGATTCGCGTGCAATTTCCGCACGGCATCGTTAAAGGTCAGCCGTCGGCCTGGCAAGCCGCCTTCGACCGGCAGCGCGAGTTCGAGGAGACGGTCAAGCCGGTCAACAACCTGATTGTGCTGCTGGTGTCGCTGCTCCTTTTGTTTGGCGGGCCGGCGCTGGCGGTGGCGCTGTGGTACACGCGCGGGCGCGACCCCGACGTGGGCCTGATCGCTGACTATCTGAACGAGCCGCCGGCCGGCATTACGCCCGGCGTAGCGGGCACGCTGGTGGACGAACAGGCCGACCTGCGCGACGTGATCGCCACGCTGGTCGATCTGGCGCGGCGCGGCGTTCTGGTGATGGAAGAACAGGGCCAGCCAAACCAGGCTGGGTTGCTGACCGCCCGGGACTGGGTCTTCTCGCGCGGGCCGCAGTTTGACAGCCCGCTGTTGGCGCACGAACAGAAACTGATCGAGGCGCTGGGCCTCAGGCAGAACGACAGCGTGTCTCTCTCGGCCCTGCGCAATCGGTTCTACATGAAGATAGCCGGCATCAACGATGTGCTATACAACCAACTGGTGGCGGGCGGGTATTATCAGCGCCGGCCCGATCAGGTGCGCGGCGCTTACGCGAGCCTGGCGACCGTCCTGATGGTGGTGACGTTCATCGTGGGCTGCCTTGCGATGACTTTTCTGATCGACCTTGCCGACACGGCGCTGCTTCTGCCGATGGGTCTGGGCGCGACGGCACTGGCGTTCTTCATTGTGTCCGGCCAGATGCCGGTGCGCACGCGCAAAGGGGCCGAGGCCAGGATGCGTCTGGAAGCGTTCAAGCGCTATTTGCAGAACATCGAGAAGTACACGAACGTGCAGGCGGCCACCGAGCAGTTCGAGAAATATCTGCCCTACGCGATCGCGTTTGGGCTGGATCGGACGTGGATCTCGAAATTCGCCGCTGTGGATACGCCGGCGCCGACGTGGTACGTGCCCTATGGCCGGCCGCGCTACTATGGGCCGCGCGGGCCGGCGATGCCGGCCGGAGCGGGCGGCAGTTCTCCGCTCAGCGATGTTGGCGGCGCGGCAACCGCCGGGGGTGGGCTGGGCGGCCTCGATCGCGGGTTGAGCCAGGGCCTGTCGAACATCAACTCAGGGCTGACCGCCATGTTTTCATCCGTGGCCAGCACGTTTGTGAGCACGCCCGCGCCGCCGCCGGGCAGCAGTTCCGGGCGGGCAGGGGGGAGCAGCCGGGGCTGGAGCGGCGGCGGCAGCTTTGGCGGCGGCAGTTCAGGTCGCGGCGGCGGCGGCTTTGGCTAGATCGATACATGAGGAACACATGAACCAGGGTAAAACGCTCGGATTGATTCTGACAGGCGTCGGCGCGGCCATTCTGGCGATTGTCGTTTTGTGGGCGCTGGTCAACAACGACCCGGCCATGACCGCCTCGGCAAAAGTGCTGGCCGTATTCTTCGGTCTGGTGGTTTCCGCGCCGTTGCTGGGATTTGGCCTCTACACGCTGAACAAGGGGCGCCTGGAGGCCGACGAAGAGAAAGTCATCGCCCGCCAACGCAAGCTGTTGAACATGGTCATCACGCGCGGCCAGGTCAATATCGCCGAGGCCACGCTGGAGTTGCAGGTCACGCGCGACGAAACGCGGCATCTCATCTATGACCTGATCGGCAAGGAATTGTTCAGCGGCTATGTGGACTGGGATGGCGGTGTGCTATATTCGTCCGACGCGGGCAAACTGAAGGAGGGCGGCCAGTGCCCGAAGTGCGGGGGTAAGCTTCAGTTGGCCGGCAAGGGGTTGATCAAGTGTCCGTACTGCGGCACGGAGATTTTCCTGTCGCAGTGATGTCCGGCGTGGCGGTCGGCCATCAGCGCATGAACTGATTGCTGCCTGCTCAGTTGAAATCAGAAGTGGAGGTGGACCGTGAGTTCAAACTATGAACGTATTTCGGAAGAGCGCGGGTGGCTGGAAAAGCTGATCGGCAAAATCCCCGGCTACAAGGGCTACAAAGAGAAAGAAATGCGCCGCGAGGCAGACCGGCTCTTGCGTGAAGCCCTGGCGCGTGACCTGACCTTGCAGCTAAATCGGCTGGCCCCCATGCAGACTGCGCTGCTCGATCAGGGTGGCATCGATTGGATGGATGACATCGGCGCCGTCAAGACCTCGCTGCAAACGTTGATCGACCGCGTCAAGCACGCTGCGCAGGGATACGCCGGCTTCTTCGATGCTGTGCGGGTGAAAGAGGATGATCTGGACCGGCTGGAGCAGTTCGACCAGCAACTGGTCGCCGAAGTGGATCGCATTGCCGCGTCGTTTGACGCGCTTGCGAGCGCCATCGAGTCCGGCGCAGAGATCAAGTCGAGCATCGCCGCGTCGCGCAAGCTGATCCAGGAGATCAACGATCTGTTCAGCAAGCGGAGCAGCGTCATCACGGGGATATAGTTGAACTGTTGAGTCGCTGGCTGAACAGCCCGGCGGCTTGACCCCATTGAGGAGTAGCAAACCATGCCACGCATAATCGATGTAGTTGAATGGCCGGATCAGGGGCCAAATGAGATTGTCCGTCGCGTGCCGGAGCAGGGGCAGGGCGATATTCGCCTGGGGTCGCAGGTGATCGTTCGCGGCGCCCAGGTTGCCGTGTTTTACCGTGACGGCAAGGCGCTGGATTCATTCAAGGAAGGCCGGCACACACTCTCGACCGCCAACCTGCCGCTGCTGAGCGGACTGATCGGGCTGGCAACCAACAGCAAGACGCCTTTCCCGGCGGAAGTGTATTTTGTCACCACCAAAGATTTCCTGGACATGAAATGGGGGACGCCGGGCGAAATCACCGTGCCGGATAGTGTGCTGGGCATGGTGCAGTTGCGCGCCTTCGGCACGTACTCCATGGCGATCAGCGACCCGATTCGATTTGTGAACCAGGTGGTTGGCGTGCAGGGCATGTTCACCACAGCCCAGATCAACGACTATCTGCGCGGCATCATGCTGAGCGAGATCGCCAGCGTGATCGGGGGCGTGATGAAGACGCGCTCGCTGCTCGATCTGGCTGCCCTGCAGGCGGACCTGGGCGCGGCGATTCAGGCCAGGGCAGCCGACGACTTTGACGCAATCGGGATTCAACTCAAGAAAGTCTACGTCGTTCAGGTGCAGCCCGGCGAGGAGACTGCCAAAGCGATTGCCCAGCGCAGCGCGATGGGCGCGCTCGGCGTGAACTACATGCAGTATCAGGCCGGCCAGGCGATGCGCGAAGCCGCGCAGAACGAGGGCGGCGGCGTGGCCGGCGCGGGGGTCGGACTGGGCGCCGGCATTGGCCTTGGCCAGGCGCTTGGGCAGGCGATGGCCGCTGGAATGACACAACCAGGGCCGGGGCAGGCTCAGCCACAGCAACCCCAACAGCCCCAGCCGCCTCAGCAAACTGCGCCGCCGGCGGGTCAACAGACCAAAGCCCAAATCCGCGCTGCCATGACTAATCTGGATGTGCGGCTGGCCAATGGCGAGATCAGCGAAGCCACATACAACCGGTTGCACGAGAATCTGAGCAAGGCGCTGGAGACTGCGCCGGAATAGGCGCTCTGCCTGCGAAGCAGATACTTGTGGGCGCGCCGCGCAATTTGGGATTGCGCGGCGCGTTTGTTTTGTTATGCGGGGGCGCGCTTTGTGATATACTTGCTCCCCGCCATGCGGGCGGGCTGCGCCGAGTGGAATGACCGGCAAGAGGTGTTGTAGTGGTTGAGAAGGTGTGTTCGAGCGTTGGCCATTGCGAGCTTGCGCGCTTCTCGATTTGACAAAAGAGGGGCTTTTGGTACAATCCGCAAGCTAACCGCTCGAACAAGGCGCGTGCGCGCTAGCAATAACTGAATCAGATGAAGAGGCTACTGGTTGTCAGTAGCCTCTTCTGTCGCCTGGCGAACAGTGATCCATTAGCCGAGAGACCAAAATATGCCGACAATCAATCAGTTGATTCGCAAAGGCCGCAAGCCGAAGCCGTCTTATAGCAAGGCGCCGCAATTGCAGTCGACCACGAACACGCTGAAAGGCGGCAAGCGCACTGTGCATCACAAGGGCGCGCCGCAAAAGCGCGGCGTGTGCACCGTTGTGCGCACGCAGACACCCAAGAAGCCAAACTCAGCGCTGCGCAAGGTCGCGCGTGTGCGGTTGTCCAATCTCACGGAAGTGACGGCTTACATTCCCGGTGAAGGCCACAAGCTGCAGGAGCACTCGGTGGTGCTCGTGCGCGGCGGCCGCGTGAAGGACCTGCCCGGCGTGCGCTATCACATCGTGCGCGGCACGCTCGACGCGGATGGCGTGGAGAAGCGCAACCAGGGGCGGTCGAAGTACGGCACGAAGCGCGCGAAGAAGACTGGCGACAAGAAGAAGTAGCGATTGAGGACAGAACACAGAGCGCGGATATCAGAGTCTGGGTTCTGGCGTCTGAGTTCTGTAGTCTGAGGGAAGAAATGCCAAGACGATACCGACCTGCCAAGCGCGAGATCGCGCCGGATTTGAAATACAACAGCGTCGTGGTTCAGCGATTGATCAATCGCATGATGCATCGAGGGAAGAAGAGCGTGGCTCAGCGCATCGTCTATACCACGATGGCGCTGCTTGAGGAGCGCGCGCAAAAGCCCCCCATGCAGGTGTTTGAGAATGCGATGGCCAATCTGCGGCCATCGGTCGAGGTCAAGCCGAGGCGTGTGGGCGGCGCGACGCTGCAAGTGCCGGTGGAAGTAAACCCGTTCCGGCAGGAAAGCCTGGCCATGCGCTGGCTGATCGGCGAGGCCCGCAAACGCTCCGGCAAGTCGATGGCAGAGAAGCTGGCGGCCGAGATGCTGGACGCGGCCAATAACACCGGCGCTGCTGTGAAGAAGCGCGAGGAAACGCACAAGATGGCGGAGGCCAACCGAGCCTTTGCCCATTTCCGATGGTAGCAGCCAGCAGTCAGCGTCTGACTCCTGACTCCTGACTCCTGACTCCTGACTACTAAGATGGCGAACGAATACCCGCTGGACAAGCTCCGCAACATCGGCGTTATCGCGCACATCGACGCGGGCAAAACCACCACGTCTGAGCGCATCTTGTATTACACCGGCAGAACATACAAGATCGGCGAAGTGCACGAAGGCGCCGCCACCATGGATTACATGGTGCAGGAGCAGGAGCGCGGCATCACGATCACGGCTGCGGCGACGACGTGTTACTGGAAGGATATCCAGATCAACCTGATCGACACGCCCGGCCACATCGATTTCACGGTCGAGGTGCAACGTAGTCTGCGCGTGCTGGATGGCGGCGTGGTTGTTTTCGACGCGGTGGCCGGCGTCGAGCCTCAATCCGAGACGGTGTGGCGACAGGCCGACAAATACGGCGTGCCGCGAATCTGTTTTGTCAACAAGATGGATCGCGTCGGCGCCAGCCTTGAGCGCACGACGCAAATGATTGTGGACCGGCTCTCTGCCAGGCCCGTCATCATGAACCTTCCCGTAGGTATCGAGGCCGGCTTCTACGGTGTGATCGACCTGATCACCATGCAACTGGTCACTTTCGCGGGCGAACGCGGCGAGGATGTCGAATACAGCGATATCCCGGCGGAAATGGCCGATGAAGCGCAGGCGGCCCGCGAGCGCATGATCGAGGCAATATCCGAGACGGACGATCAGTTGATCGAGAAGTACCTGTCGGGCGAGTTGCCATCCATCGAGGAGTTGAAGGCTGCCTTGCGCCGGGCGACCATTGCGCGCAAGCTCTTCCCGGTGTTCTGCGGTTCGGCGCTCAAGAACAAAGGTGTTCAGCTTGTGCTCGACGCGGTCGCGGACTATTTGCCGTCGCCGCTGGATGTGCCGGCGGTGGCCGGCGTCAATCCGAAGACCGGTGAGACGGTGACGCGCCATCCCGACCCGAAAGAGCCGTTCTCGGCGCTGGTGTTCAAGGTCATCAACGACCCGACTGGCATGGGCAAGATGGCGTTCTTCCGCGTGTATTCGGGGAAGATCAGTCAGGGTGACATGGTTGTGAATGCGACCAGAGGCCGGCAGGAACGCATGGCGCGACTGTATCGCATGCACGCCAATAAGCGCGAGGCAATCACCGAAGTCAGCGCCGGCAACATCGGCGTGTCGCTTGGCCTGAAAGATAGCATTACCGGCGACACGCTGGCGGCCGTCAACAGCCCCATTTTGCTGGAAAGCATCTCATTCCCCGACCCGGTGGTGAAACTGGCCGTTGAGCCAAAAACGGTGACGGATCAGGACAAGCTCAGCCGGGCGCTCAAAGCCCTGAGCGACGAGGATCCGACCCTGCACGTGGCTTCGGACGAAGAAACCGGCCAGACTACGCTGGCGGGCATGGGCGAATTGCACCTGGATGTGATCGTTGATCGCATGCGGCGCGAATATGGCGTCGAAGTGCGGGTGGGCAAGCCCAGCGTTGCGTATCGCGAAACCATCACCCGGCCATCGCGCGCGCGCCATCGCTTTGTCCGCCAATCCGGCGGCAAGGGTCAGTATGGCGATGTCGATCTGGAGATCGAGCCGAACGAGAAAGGCAAAGGCTTCGAGTTTGTGAACAGCATTGTCGGCGGCGCGATTCCGAAAGAGTACATCCCGGCGGTGGAAAAGGGCGTCAAGGAAACCCTCGATAGCGGCATCATCGCCGGCTATCCCATGGTGGATGTCAAGGTCAGGCTGGTGGACGGCTCGTATCACGAGGTGGATTCATCGGAAATGGCCTTCAAGATCGCCGGCTCGATGGCGATCAAGGATGCCGTCGCCAAAGCTGGCGGTGTGATTCTCGAGCCGGTCATGAAGGTGGAAGTAGTCGTGCCGGAGGAGTTCACCGGATCCGTGGTTGGCGACTTGAACTCGCGCCGGGGCATGATCGAAGGCCTGGAACAGCGCGGCAACGCCCAGGCGGTCAACGCCAAGGTGCCGCTCTCGGAAATGTTTGGCTATGCCACAGACCTGCGCGGCATGACGCAGGGACGCGGCAATTTCGTGATGGAGTTTGCTTACTACGCGGAGATGCCGCGCAATCTCGTCGACGAGCTGTTGCACGGCAAGTCTTCGAAGGACAGTAAGAAATAGGCGCTGTCATACTTTGGTTCGGAAGGTTGGCCAGCGCCTCGTGTTCTTAAGGTTCCGGGCTTCCAACTTCCGAGCCTGATCGCATACGCACTTTAAGAACTAAAGAGGACCAGAGAGGATAGACATGGCAAAGGAAAAGTACGTCAGGACGAAGCCGCACGTGAACGTGGGGACGATGGGACACGTGGATCACGGGAAGACGACGCTGACGGCGGCGATCACGAAGGTGCTGGCGATGCGCGGGAAGGCGCAGTTCACGGCCT
>CALBEF010000104.1 GCA_937927775.1 uncultured Anaerolineae bacterium
GTCGCCGGTGACCTTGGGAAACAGCAGCGATTTCTCCATGAACGTGGATGCCCACTGGTTCATCACAATCTCGGACGCCGCGCCAAAGAAAATGGCGGCGAAGGCCAGCAGGCAGAACGGCTGCAGGATGAGGTCGCGGAAGTTCAGGCGATGCTCGGCCGGCACGCTGGCCGGAAACGGCGACTTGAGGAACATGAAGAAGTTCGCCAGCGGCGCTGTCGACCAGATCAGCACAATGACCACCCAGCTCCGGTCGCCGAAGGCAAACAGAAACAGCGTGGTGACGATGATCGTGGCCACCTGACCCCAGGCATAGAACGAGTGCAGCAGACTCATGGCCGGCCCTTTGTCCGCGTTCGGGATGGCGTTGACGATGGGGCTGAGCAGCACTTCGAGCAGCCCGCACGACGCGGCGAACAGAACCGTGGCGACGAGGATGCCGCCGAACACGTTGGATGGAAACAGGGCCGGCGCAAGCGCAAACAGCGCCAGGCCGGCAAAGGCCAGCAGACACGACGGCAGCACCAGGCGCCGAAAACCGATCCGGTCGATCAACCCGCTGAAGACCAGATCCGACCCCACCTGCACCGAGAAGTTGACCGCAACCAATGTGCCGAGGTGGATGTACGACAGATCGTAGAGGCGCATCAGGGGGATGAACAGGATGGCCGTCAGATTGGTGATGATGGCCTGGACAAAGATGCCGGTGAAACACGACAGCGTGGTGAGCCTGTAAGTGTTGGCTTGCATGGTTGTTGCGCGGCTGGCCTGCGCATTTTACTCTTTGAAGTTTTCCTTTGCGGGGCGCGAGACCACGCCCACACTTGTGAGGACATCCCTGCCCGGACATGGCTTGAAACAGCCATTAGCATTCGATTTCGCGGATGCCGCATCAAACGAAAATGGGGGCTGTTGCTACAATGACGCCGAAGCTGCGCAATGCATCGCGCGATCGGTTGATCTGCCGGTTCGGAGGCCGTTGATGATCGAGTCCTTGCAGGTGATTCACCCTGTTGCTTTGGCGTTCCTGGCTACGCTCTACACCTGGGGCATGACGGCGCTGGGCGCCGCCGGCGTCTTTCTCTCTCGCACCGTCAACAAACGCACGCTCGACCTGATGCTCGGCTTTGCCGCCGGCGTGATGATCGCCGCCAGTTTCTGGTCGCTGCTGGCGCCGGCCATTGAAATGGCCGAGGCCAATGGCGGGCCGGCCTGGCTGCCAGCGGTGGCCGGCTTTCTGGCCGGCGGCGGCTTCCTGTGGGTGATCGACCGCATCCTGCCCCATCTGCACCTGGGTCTGCCCGTCTCCAAAGCAGAAGGCATCAAGACCTCGTGGCAGCGCAGTGTGCTGCTGGTGCTGGCGATCACGCTGCACAACATCCCCGAAGGTCTGGCGGTCGGCGTGGCGTTTGGCGCGGCGGCGGCCGGCCTGCCGGCAGCCACCCTCGCCGGCGCGGTTGCGCTGGCTATCGGCATCGGTATCCAGAATTTTCCCGAAGGGCTGGCCGTGGCGATGCCGTTGCGCGGGGAAGGCATGTCGCGTCGGCGCAGCTTTTTCTACGGCCAGCTTTCAGCCGTGGTGGAGCCGGTGGCAGCCGTCATCGGCGCCGCTGCCGTGCTGCTGATGCAACCCATCCTGCCCTACGCGCTGAGCTTCGCCGCCGGCGCGATGATCTACGTCGTCGTCGAAGAACTCATCCCCGAATCGCAGCAGGGCGAGCACTCCAACGTCGGCACCTTCGGCGCCATGACCGGCTTCGCGGTGATGATGATGCTCGATGTGGCGCTGGGATGACAACGATTTTGGATTTTGGATTTTGGATTGGGGACTGGGGACTGGGGACTGGGGACTCGAGATTCGGAGCGAGTGAATGAGGATCGCCATGTCGCGCCAGCGCATGATCGACGCGCTCACCTACAACCGGCCTGACAGGATTCCGGTGGTGTATCACCCCTCGCCGGCCGGCTTGCACGTGCACGGCCAGAAACTGCTCGACCTGTTCAACCAGTACCCGCCCGACAACCCGATCACCTTTGACCGCATCCCCCACCCCCGGCCAGAGACCATCGACGCGCAGGGCAACTATCACGAGGTGCGCACCGACGAATGGGGCACGACGTGGGAATGGCGCATCTTCGGGCTGTACGGCCACCCCAAAGGCTTCCCGCTGGCCGACCTCGACGCCGCCGAGCGGTATGTCTTCCCCGCGCCGCCGGCCCTCGGCTGCGCCGGCTTCCTGGCCGACCGCGCGCAGGTCGAACTGGAGAAGCAGAATTACTTCGTCATCCGGGGCGGCGCATCCATCTTCGAGAAGTTGCAGGCCCTGCGCCCGATGGATGACCTGCTGGTTGACCTGCTCACCGGCGACAAACGTCTCATCGCCGTGCTCGACCGCCTGGTCGATTACATGCATCAGGTGATTGCGTATCAACTGGCGATCGGCGTGGATGGCGTGTTCTTCGGTGACGACTGGGGCGGGCAGACGGCGCCGCTCATCTCCCCGAAGCTGTTCCGCGAGGTGTTCAAGCCGCGCTACCGCGAGCTGATGGCGCCGATCCAGCGCGCCGGGCGCGCGGTGTGCTTCCACTCGTGCGGATTTCTGGGCGAGATCTTCGACGACCTGCTCGATCTGGGCATCGATCTGTTCTGGCCGCAGATTCTGCGCTACGACGAGGACGAGTTGTTGCGCAAATGCAAAGCGCACCAGGTGGGCCTGTATGTGCACCCCGACCGGCAACGGCTGATTCCGCTGGGCACGCCGGCGGAGATCGACGCGCGCATCGCAGCCTACGCGGACAAATTCCGCGCGCTGGGCGGGGGCGGCATTTTCTACATCGAAATCGAAAACGACGCGCCGTTCGAGAACGTGCGGGCGCTGATCGAAGCAGTACATCGGTATCGGTGAGCGGGTTGAGGGTTGAGAGTTGACGACGCAGTTGCGCTGTTGTCTTCACCATACCTGGCGGCCCTCCAACCGGCGTCCTCTGATACAGTCGGCCCCATGCCAACGACGACTCACACACCTTCCGCCACGTTGCTCATGCACTGCCCGGACCGCACCGGCCTGGTCGCCGCCGTGACCGACTGGCTCTACAAGCACGACGGCAACATCCTGCACCTCGATCAGCACGTCGATCAACAACAGCAGGTGTTCTTCATGCGCGTGCAATGGGACCTGGCGCGCTTCAACATCCCGCGCGACAAAATCGGCGAGTTCTTCCAGATCTCCATCGCCGAGCGTTACGCCATGCAGTGGACGCTGCACTTCTCCGACGAAATGCCACGCATGGCGATCTTCGTGTCCAAACTGTCGCACTGCCTGTACGACATCCTGTCGCACACCGAGTCCGGCGAGTGGCCGGTGCGCGTGCCGGTCATCATCAGCAATCATGCCACGCTGGAGCCGGTGGCGCGGCGGGCCGGCATCGACTATCACGTCGTGCCGATCACGCCCGACACCAAAGCCGACGCCGAGCGGCGGCAGCTCGACCTGCTGGCGCGGCACAACATCGACTTTGTGGTGCTGGCGCGCTACATGCAGATCGTCAGCCCCGATTTCATCGCGCGCTACCCCAACCGCATCATCAACATCCATCACTCGTTCCTGCCGGCCTTCGCCGGCGCCAACCCCTACCGCGCCGCCCACGCGCGCGGCGTCAAGATCATCGGCGCCACCGCCCACTACGTCACCCCCGAACTCGACGCCGGCCCGATCATCGAGCAGGACGTGGCGCGCGTCAGCCACAGGGACAGCGTAGCCGACATGATCCGCCAGGGCCAGGACCTGGAAAAGCTGGTGTTGTCGCGCGCCATCTGGTATCACCTGAACCACAAAGTGCTGGTGTACGGCAACCGCACGGTGGTTTTCGGGTGATGAGTGGGTCGGGTTGATAAGGTTGAGTGTTGAAGGTTGACAAAGGCGCAAAGGCCAAATACCCGACGCCCAATACGCAATACGCAACACCGATGAACGAGGAACGGCTGGCGCAGGCGCTGGAAGCGCGCGCGGGGTTGTTCGACGCAAAGCACGAGGGGGCGCTGCGCCTGTTCGCCGGCTTCTACGAGGGCAACCCCGATCTGGTCATTGACCTGTACGCGCGCACGCTGGTCATGCACAACTACGCTGACCCGCCCGAAGCCGGCCAGACCGCCGTGCTGGCCGCGCGCGATTTTCTGTTGCGCCGGCTGAACTGGATCACAGCCGTCGTGGTGAAAGCGCGGCACGCCGCAGACCCCGCACAACGCCGGGGCGTGTTGATCCACGGCGCGCGGGCCGACACGCGCATCCGCGAGCACGGCGTGCGCTATGCCGTCAACCTGCTGCTCAACCGCGACGCCAGCTTCTATCTGGACACGCGCAATCTGCGCGCCTGGGCGCTGGGACATCTGCGCGGCAAAACCGCGCTCAACACATTCGCCTACACTGGCAGCCTGGGCGCGGCAGCCATGGCCGGCGGCGCGCAGCGCGTCGTCCATCTCGACGCCAATCGCGCTTTCCTCAACCTGGCCAAAGAGACATACACGCTGAACGGCTTCCCCATCCACAAAGCCGATTTCATCGCCGGCGACTTCTGGGCCGTGACCAGCCGTATGCGGCGCGAGGGCCAGACCTTCGACTGCGTGTTCCTCGATCCACCCTTCTTCGCCGCCGGCGACGGCGGCACGGTCGATTTACAACGCGACGCCGGCCGGCTGATCAACAAAGCGCGCCCGCTGGTGGCCGATGGCGGCTGGCTGGTCGCCGTCAATAACGCGCTGTTCGTGTCGGGCCGGGATTACCTGCGCACGCTCGAAGACCTGTGCGCCGATGGATTCATGCAGGTGGAGCAGATCATCCCCGTGCCGGCCGATGTGACCGGCTATCCCCACACGCTCGCCGGCGCGCCGCCGGTCGATCCCGCGCCGTTCAATCATCCAACCAGGATCGCCGTGCTGCGGATCAGGCGCAAATAGACCTTGAAATTCCAGAACTGTGACACACCAGCCCGACCGGCAGGGGATGCGTCACATGCGTCACCGCCGTGTATGGCGCGCTGTTCGCCGACGTCAGCGTGAACGTCACCAGTTCGCTCACCGCTTGCGTGTTGGGTATTGCGTATTGCGTGTTGAGTGTTGCGTGTTGCATGCTTGTCAATCGTCAATCCCCAATCGTCAATTGCCGCAGCCCGCGCCCGCCATCAGCTCTGGTGGGGGCGAGTGCGCCCCACTCGCTATAATGCCCCTGGTGATTCGCGGCCAGAACTCCCTGATGCGCTGGTTTGTCAACAACGTCGGGTTGATGTTGCTGGCCCTGATGTTTGCTTTCGCGGCCTGGCTGCTTTCCACTCTGCAGGATGACCCCATCGTCGAGCAGGCCGTGCCGGCGCGCGTGAACCCGGTCGGCCTCGACCAGTTGGGAGACCGGGTGCTGGTCAATGCGCTGCCACAAGTGGTGACGGCAACGCTGCGTGGCCCGCAAAAAGCCTTCCAGGCGCTCCGAGCCGCCGATCTGACGGTGAATGTGGACATCAACGGCCTCGATGCGGGCGCTCATGTGATCACGCTCACGCCCATTCTCAGCCGCTCACCGCTGCGCATCGAGTCCTGGTATCCCATGACGGCGACCCTGCTGATCGACCGGCTGGTCAGAGTCCAAATGCCGGTGCGGGTCAGCGTCGTGGGCAGCCCGGCGCTCGGTTTCAGGGCCGGCACACCGGCCGTCTTCCCGCAACAGGTCGTTCTGACTGCCTCGCAACAGATCATCACACGCGTTGCCGGCGTCAATGTCACAGTATCTGTGGACGGCGCGCGCTCGTCGGTGCAGCAGGACGCGCGCGTGTATGCGCGCACGGCAGAGGGCGATCTGGTGTCCGGTGTGACGATTGCGCCCGACCTGGTGACCGTGCGCATTCCGATGGAGCAGCTCAGCAACTACCGCGACTTGCCGGTGGTGGTCAAATGGCGCGGGCAACCGGCCGAAGGCTATGCTGTCACCGATATCTCGGTTGACCCGCCTATCGTGACGGTGTTCGGGCCGGTCGATGCGGTTCAAGCCACCAAAGGCTACATCGAGACGATGAGCGTGTCCATCGCCAATGCCCGGTCAGACATCGATGAGGCTGTAGGCTTGAACGTGCCGGCCGGCGTGTCGCTGGTGACAGAGGCCCAAACCGTGCGTGTGCGCATCCGTGTCCAGCCGCTGCCGGGGTCTCGCACCGTGACGCGCGAGCCTGAACTGGAGGGGTTGGGCGAGGGTCTGGCCAGCGACATCTCGCCCGACACGGTGGATATCGTGCTGAATGGCCCCCTGCCCAGCCTGAATGACCTGACCAGAGAGGACGTGCGCGTGATCGTGGATGTGTCCGGCCTGAGCGAGGGCATTCACCAGATAACGCCGCGCATCATGACGCCAGAGGGCATCACGGCACAGAGCGTGCTGCCGGCAACGATTCAGGTCGAGATCAAGCCGGCGCAAAAAGCGCCGTGATGGTTCATCCACAGCCGGCGAAGCGGGGCGCGCAGTCTGCCGGCGCCGGTTTCGCTTTACAATCATTCCCCGGAGGCGCGCAACGCGCAGACGTAAACCCAATACATCAGGCATCCATGACCAATCGACATGAGTCGTTATTCTTTCAGCCCCAAACTCGACCCCAATCGTGAGCGTCGCCGCCGGCTTGCGCTGGGCGCCGCCGCGTTCGCGGTGCTGCTGGTTGTCGGCATCGCATTGTTTGTCATCGGCATTCGCGCGCTCACAGGCGGCGGCGCAGCGCCGGCCCC
The DNA here is from genome assembly GCA_937927775.1 of uncultured Anaerolineae bacterium. Classification (GTDB taxonomy): domain Bacteria; phylum Chloroflexota; class Anaerolineae; order J036; family Brachytrichaceae; genus Roseilinea. The sequence continues at coordinate 6,758 of CALBEF010000104.1, forward strand.
CACTAAGGCGCCTTTTGTGCCCGTAGTGACGATCCTGGCGCCCGGCGGCGAGACTCAGCAGGAGATGCCGCCCGCGCCGGCTGAACCTGCCGCACAGCCGCCAGACGCGCCCGGCGCCGGCGCGTCAACGATGGACCCGCGCGGCGCGCTGCCCGGCCTGCCGGATTTTGTCTGCCCCAATCCGCGCCCGGCCCCGGCCGAATTCGGCTATGGCATTCAGAGCAACTGGCCCGTCGGCGACATCGGCCAGTTCAACACCATCATGGCCGAGCAGTTGAAACTGAACTGGACCAAGGCCCAGGTGCGCTGGGTGGACTATGAGCCGGAGGACGGCCAAATCTTCGACTTCAAGTGGCAATTGCTCGACGCCTTCACCGCCGACGCCAACAAAAAGGGATTGAACATCCTGTTTGGCATCATTGACGCGCCGGCCTGGACGCGCTCGATCAACGAACCCGGCCTGCTCGGGCCGCCCGATGATTTCCAGCAGGCGGCGCGCTTCTTTGCCAAAGTGGCCGCCCGCTACAAAGGCTGCGTGCAGGCAATCGAAGTGTGGAACGAAATGAACCTCGACCGCGAGTGGACCATCCCCTCGCGTCAGATCGACGCCGCGGACTATGTGCGTTTCCTCCAGACGGTTGTGCCGGCCATCCGCGCGGTGGACCCGAACATCGTCATTGTCATGGGCGCGCTGTCGCCCACCGGCAGCACCAACCCCGGCAAATGGATGGACGACTTTGAATACATGGATCGGTTCGTCGATGCCGGCGGCCTGCAATACGTTGATTGCGTGGGCGTGCACCTGAACGGCTACAACATGCCGCCAGACAAAGCCTGGGACGAGGGCTACAACGACCCCACCGCATCCTTCCGTGGCCCGTTCGACAATCCTAATCACTCGTGGTCGTTCAAGAGCACCCTCTTCGGCTATTACGAGAAGACCAAAAAGCAGATGTGCGTCACGGAGTTCGGCTGGGCCAGCATGGAAAACCTGATGACGCGGGGCGACCCGCCGCAACCCCTCAACCCGCCTGCGCCGCCCGGCTTCGAGTTCGCGCTCGACAACACCGAGCAGGAGCAGGCCGACTGGATCGTGCAGGGCTTCCAGATCATGCGCGACAGCGGCTTTGTGCGGTTCGGCATTGTGTTCAACCTGGATTACATCATCAAGGTGGGCGGCGAGCCGAACCAGGAAAACGTGTCGCCCTACAGCATCCTGAACCATCAGGGCATGCCGCGCCCGGCGTTCTACGCCATCCAGAACATGCCCAGGCCATAGATGATCCGGCGCGGCAGTTTGCTCATTGCGCTGGCGTGTCTGGCCGGCTGCGCGGTGTTTGCGCCGCCCGCCCCTACGCCGGCGCCGACCCCTACTTCCTGGCCCCGCGCGCGCACAGAATCGCCGGGCTACGGCTTCGAGGCGTATCTGTGGTGGAAGCCGGAGATCGCCACGCGCGACCTGGGCCTGATCCGCGAGGCCGGCTTTGGCTGGGTCAAGCAGACCTTCGCCTGGCGCGACATCGAGATCGAGAAGGGCGTCTATGACTGGTCACGGGCCGACGAGGTGGTATTTCTGGTCGGCCACTTCGGCTTGAAATTGCTGGCGCGCCTCGACCGCGACCCGCACTGGGATCGCGCTTACGAGGATGACGGCAGTGGGCGCATTGCCAGCGGCCCACCCCGCGACGCAGGCAACTTCATCGACTTCTGCGGGGTTATGGCGGCGCGTTATCGCGGCAAAGTGGCCGCCTATCAGGTGTGGAACGAGCCAAACCTGGCGCGCGAATGGGGCGGACGCGCGCCAGACCCGGCGGAATATGTGAATATGCTGCGCGGGTGTTACGTCGCCATCAAACAGGCCGACCCCGGCGCGCTGGTGATCAGCGCCGGCCTCGCGCCCACCGGCAATGGCCCACCCGAAGCCATGCCCGACGATCAGTTTCTGATCGCGATGTATGAAGCCGGCGCCGCGCCCTACTTTGATCTGCTTGGCGCGCACGCGCCGGGTTTTCACGCTCCGCCCGAAGCCTCGCCTGACGATGTGGCCCGCAGCAGTGAATGGGGCGGGCAGCGCTTCTTTTGCTTTCGTCGCGTCGAAGATTTGCGCGCCATCATGGAACGCTACGGAGACGGGCACAAGCAGGTCGCCATACTCGAGTTTGGGTGGACGACCGATCGGGTCAATCCCGGCTATGCCTGGTTTGCCATCGATGAAGACCTGAAGGCGGATTACATGGTGCGCGCCTATCAGTTTGCGCGCGACAACTGGCGGCCCTGGATTGGCCCCATGATCGCCCTGTCGCTGCCTCAATTTGACTGGACGCCGGACAACGAACAATACTGGTGGGCCGTGATCGACCCGTCCTATCCCACCACCATCACCCGGCCGGCCTACGACGCGCTCAAGGCGATGCCCAAACAGAGCGCAGACGGCAGATGACAGACGACAGAGCGCAGACGGCAGATGACAGACGACAGAGCGCAGATGACAGACGACAGAGCGGCAAGTGAAGCCGTCAATCACTCAATCGCTCAATCGTCAATCGCTCAATCGTCAATCGTCAATCGTCAATCGCTCAATCGCTCAATCGCCCACTGCCAGCCCAAGTACAATGGGCCACATTCGAGGCCATGGGTAGCCAACCACCAAACACATCCGCGCCATCGTCAGGTCTGGCCCTGCTCAACGGGCGCTATCGCCTGCTTGCCGTGATCGCCGGCGGCGGCATGGCGACCGTGTACAAGGCGCAGGACACGCTGCTTGGCCGGCTGGTTGCGGTGAAGACCCTGCGTGACCGGCTGGCCCGCGACCCTCAATTCGTGCAACGCTTCCGCGAGGAGGCGCAGGCGGCCGCGAACCTCAACCATCCCAACATCGTCACCATTTTCGATGTGGGGCGCGACGCCGCCGATGGCATCGAGCGGCACTACATCGTGATGGAATACGTTGAGGGCCATGATCTCAAGCACCTCATTCGTGAGCGCGCCGCCGCCGGCCAGACATTTGGCATCGAGGAAACCGTCCATATCGTCCGCCAGATCTGCGAAGGCGTGGGGTATGCGCATCGGCGGGGATTGGTTCACTGCGACCTGAAGCCGCAGAACGTGATCGTCACCCCCGAACGCAAAGCCAAAGTGGCCGACTTTGGCATCGCCCGCGCCTACACGGCGATGGTGGCCGAGCGGGCCGATGTAGTGTGGGGCACGCCGCAGTACTACGCGCCGGAGCAGGCCACCGGCGCAGCGCCCACGCCGGCCAGCGATGTCTACAGCATCGGCATCCTCCTGTATGAAATGCTGGCCGGCCGGCTGCCTTTTGAAGCGCGAGACCCACAGGAACTGGCCCGGCTGCACCTGAACGCGGAGCCGACGGCGCTGCATCTGCTGAATCCGAATGTGCCGCTGCAACTCGAGGCGATCGTGCGGCGAGCGCTGGCCAAAGACCCGGCCCAACGCTACCGCGACGCCGACCAACTGGCGCGTGTGCTGGCAGCGTACCTTCAGCAGGGCGAAGAACAGACGCTGAGCCAGCCGACCTATTCCACGCTGCAATCTCAGCCGGTCCCGCCCGCGCCATCTCAATCACAAGCGCGCGCGCCCGCGTCTTCACCCGTGTCTTCGCACAGCCAGCCGCGCGCCGGCCGGCCTATCGCGCCGGGCGCAACATCCGCTTCCCAGGGCGTCAGTCGCGGCGCTACTGCCTATCCTGTGACCGGCCCAACATCGCCTCGCGCTTCATCAGCCATCGATAGCGCCACAACCGCGCCGCGAGCAGAAGCCGGGACAGACCTGCTCGTCTGGCTGCTCGGCGCAGTGGCCGTCCTGTGCGTGCTGGGTCTGATTCCCCTGTACGCATTTGTGATTCGCGCCTATTCGACGCCTGCCACGGCTCCCGCGTCCCGGCCCGGCAGCCCAGGCGTTTTCACACCCACCATCATCATCGCCATCACACCCGAAACGATAGTTCTCCCGTCGTTCATTGGTCTCAGCCTCGACGAAGCCCGTCAGGGAGTCAGCCTGCTGGGACTCGAACCGCCTGCCGTCGAAACTCACCCCGACCCCGATGCGCGCGAGCCGCTGGTGTTCGCGCAGCGCCCGGCGCCCGGCACACAGGCGCCCAGAAGCGTGTCGATCACGTTCGCCGTGAGCATGCCCGCCCAGTCCCAACAGGTGCCGGTCGATCTGGTGGGGCGCGTGCTCGATGATTCTCTGCGCCAGATCCTGAACGACGTGGGCTGGCGTGTCGCAGTGTCGGAGTCTGTCGCCTTCCAGCCGGAGAACATCATTCTGGCCTCCCAGCCTCCTCCCGGCGCCCGGCTTGCCCTGGGCAGCACCCTTGTCCTGACAGTGAGCACCGGCGGGCGGGCGCCGCTCAACACCAATCTCTCGTCGATCATGCTGGAGTGGGCGCGTTTCAGCCGCGACACTTACATACCCGGCCAGACCCTTCAGTTCAGCGTCAACTGGCGCGCACTGGCAGCCGTGAACAAAGGGTACAAGGTCGGCTGGTATCTGCTATCCGACGCCGGCGACATCATGGCCCAGGGCGAGGATCGCGAACCGCGCCACAACGGCAACCCCGCCCCCACCAACACCTGGCGGCCCAACACGGTCGTGTTCGACACCTATTCGCTCGTGATCCCAGCCGGCCTCGCCCCCGGCGTCTATCAGGTCGGCATTCTGCTCTACGACGACCAGGGCCGGCTGCCGGTGCTCGACCCGGGCCAGGCCGGCGTCCGCAGCGGCATCGTGCTGTTGCGCGCCATTCAGGTGCAATAGACCTGCCCGGCCGGCCAGTTCACCCGTGCAACTTTCGGTGGACTGGTTCGTACTACAGACGAGTGTTGACGCTGACAGAACGCCGGTCCATCATGGGCGCAATGACCACCATCGCCATACCCTCCGGCCCGGCGCATGCTGCCGATCAGGCGCATCACCGCAATCAGACAGACGCCGACGCGCGCCAGGAGTTGGCCTGCGTCGAGGCGGTCAAGGCGGGCGACGTCAATGCGTTTCAGTATCTGGTGGAGGCGCATCAGGCGCGCGTGTATAACCTGGCGTTGCGCATGCTCGGCTCCGAGGCCGAGGCCCAGGACGCCGCTCAGGACGCATTCGTGCAGGCTTATACCCGCCTGGCTTCCTATCGCTCCGAGTGGCGTTTCAAGACGTGGATCATGACGATCACGTCGAATCTGTGCATCGATCGTCTGCGCCGGCGGCGCATCGAGCCGACGACATTTGCGGATCAGCCCGACCCGGAAGCAGACTTCGTCAGTCACGAGCCGCAGCCGGATGTCGTCGCGGCGCGCAATGAGCGGCGCGACATGGTGCATCAGATGTTGCAGGCATTGTCAGCCGAAGACCGCAGCATGGTATTGATGTTCTACTGGGGCGATATGAGTTACGAGGAGATCGCGGTCGCCATGCGCGCGACGGTGAACGCCGTCAAATCCCGGTTGTTCCGCGCGCGGCGCGCGTTGGCGCAGTCGCCGCTGGCCGATCGGATGGACATCCCCCGGACGACGAGGTAGGAAGTGGCAGTCATGAGAACGACGACGCAGACCGATATGGATGCGCTGATGATGGATGCCCTGGATGGGACGATCAGCCCATCCGGCTGGGCGGCGCTGCAGAGGTATCTGGCGCAACACCCGGACGAAGCTGCCGCTTTCGAGCGCATGGCGCAAGTGGACGCGGCATTGCGCGCCACGCCGGCAGCCATGCCGCCGGCTCAGTTTGCCGCCCGCGTGATGGAAGCGGTCAGATTCATGCCGGCCGCGCAATCCGTTCTGCGTCCCCAACATACAACACGCAACACGCAGTACGCAGTACGCAACACGCAGTACACAATGCGCAATACGCAATACGTAGCACTGAGCCGGGCGCAGGTTGCGTATGTGGCCGTTCTGACAGGCATCGTCGCGGTCATCGGTGGGATTCTGGCCCTGGCCGCGCTCAGCCTGATCGAGCCGGCGGCGGCAGCTCAAAACCTCCAGGCGCTGGTTGCGTTTGTGTCGAACGTGATGCGCATCGTCCGCGATGTGTTGCAGGTGTTCTACTTGTTTGCGCGGGCGGCGCTCTCTCAACCGCTGGTGTGGGCGATTGGTCTGGGGCTGGGCGCGATCGTGCTGGTGTGGGCGCGCGTCGTGGCCGGCGTGGTGGCAACCGGCCTGCGCGCGCGACCGCACCCCCGGCCTCTCACGGCAGGTTGAGCGCCGTTTCCACTGCCAGCCAGAACAGCTTCTCGCGCGCGTCGGCGTGGTGATTCCAGCGCCGCGAGTCCCACGCATCCCCGCCCAGATCGTCGCCGCTGTACAGCAACTGACCGAACTGAATGCCGCGAAACTGCGCCACGGCGAAGAATGCGGCGGCTTCCATCTCCACCGCGATGCACCCCTCTGACCGGCGCAGTTTGATCTTTGCCGGCGTCTCGCGGTAGATGGCGTCGGTCGTCCACGTTTTCGACACCAGATATTCCACGTGATGCCGTCGCAGCGTTTGCTCGATGGCGGCCACAACTTCCGGGCTGGCGCTCACTTCGCGCGCGGGCGGCAGATAGTGGTATGACGTGCCCTCGTCGCGCACGGCCGAGGCCGGCACGATGACATGCCCCACCGCCAGCGCGCTGTCGAGCACGCCGGCCCCGCCGCAGGCGACGAACTTGCGGCAGCCCAGCGCGATAGCTTCTTCCAGCAGGCCGGCTGCCAGCGGCGCGCCCACGCCAGGGTGGAAGAACGCCAGCCGCGCGCCGTCGATCTCCATCTCGTAGAGCGGATGCTCTCCCATCTCGCTGCGCAGGGTGTAGACGCGCCGCGCGGATTGACTGGCGATCACGTCGTTCAGCACATCCTGAAAGAAGCACACCACGCAGCGTTCGGCCACGTTGATCGGCTTCAGCAGGCGGGCCGGCTCGATGAACGCCTCGGTCGCGCTGTCATATTCGAGAATGGGATAGGTGTTTTGCATCGCAATGTGCGCTCTCCCGCAAGTTCAAACAACCTGCGGGAGAGCAACCTGCATTCAGAATAGCCCGACGACTTTGCCATCGACCAGATCCACATTTTCATACGCCGGGTGAGCGGGCAGACCCGGCATCGTGCGCATGTCGCCGCACAATGGATACAGGAACCCCGCGCCGACCGAAGCGCGGATGTCGCGCACGGGCAGGGTGAAGCCGCTGGGCGCGCCGAGCAGTTTCGGGTCGTGCGACAGACTGAGGTGCGTCTTGGCCATGCAGATGGGCAGGCCGCTCAGCCCCAACTGCGTGAACTGTTTGACGCGCTGTTCCGCTTCCGGCGCGTACTCGACGTCGCCGGCGCCGTACATCTCGCGGGCAATGATCTCGATCTTCTCCTTGATCGGCTCGTTGCACGTGTACAAAAAGCGGAACTGGCCGGGCCTATCGCAGGCCGCCGCCACCGCCTCGGCCAGTTCGACGCCGCCGGCCCCACCCCGCGCCCACACATCGGACAGATACGCGCCCTCTGCGCCGGCCTCGACCGCCTTCTGGCGAATGAGGTCGATCTCGGCCGGTGTGTCTGTGGTGAAGTGATTGATCGCCACCACCACCGGCACGCCGAACTTGCGCGCGTTCTGCACCTGGCGGGTCAGATTGGCGCAGCCGCGCTCCAGCGCCGGCAGGTTCTCATTTGTCAGTTCCGGCGGCAGGGGCTTGCCGGCGACCACCTTGCCGGCCCCGCCGTGCATCTTCAGCGCGCGCGCCGTCGCCACCAGCACCACGCAATCTGGCTTCAGCCCGCTGGCGCGGCACTTGATGTCCATGAATTTCTCCATGCCCAGATCGGCGCCAAAGCCGCTCTCGGTCACCACATAGTCGGCCAGCTTCAGCGCGATCTGATCGGCCACGATGGAGCTGTTGCCATGCGCGATGTTGGCGAAGGGGCCGGCGTGCACAAAGACCGGCGAATGCTCCAGCGTCTGCATCAGGTTGGGCATCAGGGCGTCCTTCATCAGCACGGTCATCGCGCCGGCGACCTTGAGCTGCTCGGCGGTGACGGGATTGCCGGCCCTGTCGAGCGCGACCATCATGCGGCCCAGCCGCGCGCGCAAGTCGTCCAGGCCGGTTGCCAGGGCAAGGATTGCCATGACTTCCGAAGCCACGGTGATGTCATAGCCGGCCTGGCGCGGCACGCCGTCCTGTTTGCCGCCCAGCCCGATGACGATATTGCGCAGCGCGCGGTCGTTGATGTCCACCACGCGGTTGATGAGAATGGAGTAGGGGTCGATGTTCAGCGCGTTGCCGTGGAACAGGTGCGCGTCGAGCGCAGCGGCCAGCAGGTTGTGCGCCGCGCCGACGGCATGGATGTCGCCGGTGAGATGCAGGTTGAAGTCCTCCATCGGCACAACCTGGGCATAGCCGCCGCCGGCTGCCCCGCCCTTGATGCCGAAGGTCGGCCCCATGCTGGGCTGGCGCAGACAGGTGAACACCTTGCGCCCCGTGTAATGCAGCGCCTGCGACAGGCCCACCGTCGTCACCGTCTTGCCCTCGCCGAGCGGGGTTGGGGTGATGGCCGTGACGACGATGTATTTGCCGTTAGGCCGGCCGGCCAGGCGATCGCGCGCGTCCAGGCGCACTTTCGCCTTGTGGTTGCCGTACAGTTCAAGTTCGTCTTCGCGCAGGCCGGCCTGTGCGGCTATCTCGCGGATCGGCAGGAGTCGCGCCGCCTGCGCGATCTCCAGGTCTCTGGGGATGCTTGTCTGAGTCAAAGGTTGGATTGACATCGTGGTCCTCCGCTGCCCATCTTATTACAGAGCGGCAGATGCGCCAGTCGCAAACTCCAAACGACCGATTTATACTCTCGCGGATCTTCAGGTTTGGAAATGACACAGGTGAACATGACTCGACCGCTCATTCTGATTCCCACCCCGATTCAGGATGAAAAGAAGCGCGCGTTTTCGATGGGCAGGAACTATGTGCGCTCGTTGATTGACGCCGGCGCTGTGCCCCTGCTGGCGCCGGTGACGCTGAACGAGCGCGATCTGCGCGCGATGTACGAGCTTGCCGGCGGCGTCATGCTGGCCGGCGGGGCGGATGTCGATCCGGCCCTGTTCGGTGAAGCGCGGCACGAAAAGACCGCCGGCATCGATCCCGATCGTGACCGCGCCGAGTTTCTGCTGGCGCGCTGGGCCGTTGCCGATGACAAGCCGCTGTTCGGCATCTGCCGGGGCATCCAATCGCTGAATGTGGCATTCGGCGGCTCGCTGATCCAGGACATCCCCTCGCAATGGCCGACCACGTTGCGACACAACGGTCACTACGATGGCGCCACGCGGGAGCAGGTTCTGCACACCGTGCGCCCCGCGCCGGGGTCGCGCGTGGCGCAGATGCTTGCGGCCAGCGAAGCCGGCGTCAACAGTTTTCATCATCAGGCAGTCAGGCAGGTTGCGCAGGGCTTTGTCGTCACCTCGCGCGCCGGCGACGGCATCATCGAGTCGATCGAGCTGCCGGACAGGCGGTTTGTCGTAGGCGTGCAATGGCACCCGGAAGAGATGTCGGAGAGCCGGGCCGACATGATGCGTCTGTTTGTGGCGTTTGTGAACGCAGTCACAAACGGTTGACGTGCCGGTATACTTGGGGCCATTCGGAGGTTTTATTGTGATGGAAGGTGTGTTTCGAGGTTTCATAGCAGTTCTTCTCGCGTTGGGTGTTGCCCCGGTTGCCGCTGCTGCACCCGCCCAGGCCGAGACCGGCGGGGGCGCGGTCGACCTGACGATGGTGACCTTGATAACCATCGCGGCCCTGGTGGCGGCGGTCATGGTTGGCGGCATCGTGATCTCGGCAATTGCCGCCGGTATCAGCCGGTTCCTCGGCAGGAACATGCCCGCTGCGGACGCGATTGCGAAGCTCGACAAGCAACAGATCGCGTCGGTCTCGCAGCCGCGCAAGCCGATCAGGATCGGTCCAAACTGGGAGCCGTTCGTCATCGCAGCCGGCGGCTTTGTGGTGGTGTATATCCTGGCCTCGCTCTTTGTCCGCCCGGCCGGCGAGATGTCTGCCGCAGCGCCTGCCGCTGAATCCGTTGCCGGTCAAGGCCAGTCAGCGCGGACTCTGTCCGACCCTGCTGCGACGCTGTCGGTGCTGCCCACCACGGGCAACTTCGAGGAAATTGTCGCCAGCCTGCCGGCCGGAGACGCCGATAGCGGCGTGAAGCTGTTCGCCTCGATCGGCTGCAATGCCTGCCACAGCCTGCAGAAAGATCAACGCCTGGTCGGACCGTCGTTCTACGGGCTGTGGACGCGCTCGGCGGCTAATCCGTCTGGCTTGTCGGCCAAAGCATACATCTACGAGAGTATCGTGCAACCCAACAAAGTGATCGTGGAAGGCTACCAGGCCAATCTGATGCCGCAGAACTACGCCGCTGTGTTGAGCGTCCAGCAGATGGCCGACATCCTCGCTTACATCGAGCGCGATCACGCCGAGGAATGAACAAGCAGGCCCTGATCGAGCGGCTTGAGGCGGAGCGCGCCGCGCTCAACAGCCTGATCGAGCCGCTCACGGCGGATCAGCTTCTGGCTGCCGGCCAGGACGGCCATTCGATCAAAGACACGCTGGCCTGCCTGGCCGTGCGCGCATCGCGCATGGTCACGCTGCTGTTCAGCGCAGAGCGTGGCCGGCAGCCGCCGGAGATCGACCTGATCCTGAGCGGCTGGGAAAGCTCGCGCGAGCAGGACTATGCCGCCCAGAAAGATCGCCCGCTCGATCTCGTTCTCTCGGACTATCACGGCGCACATCGGCAACTGCTGAGGCGGCTTGCGCACTGGAGCGACGCCGATCTGGCCGACCCGCGCAAATATCGCTGGGCGCGCGGGAGTTCCATTGCTGATCTGCTGGTGTCACGGGTGGCCGAGCACGAGGCTGCCTGTCGGGCAATGATTGCCGCCATGATTAAGACACAATAGCGCGCGGCGCAGGTTGCCGGTTGCAAAAGCCGTTCGCGCGGGGTTGCGCAGGGAGCGTTCTCATGCTGGTGTTTGACCTCTCTTACACGTTTGGCCGGCTGCGCCTGACCGGCAGCACGCGGCTGGATTTCGTCCAGCGCATGTCAACCGGCGACATGCGCGGCTTGAACGCCGGCGAAGGCCGAACGACTGTCTTCACCACCCCGATTGGCCGCATGGTCGATTACACGCTGGTCCTGGCCGAGCCGGATTCGCTGCTGCTCCTCTGCGGAGGCGGAAACCAACAGCGATTGATGCGCTGGTTGCGCAAGTACATTCTCTTCAACGATGATGCGCAGGTCAGCGATGAGAGCGATGCGCTGCCGATGCTGGGCGTCTTTGGCCCCGGCGCCGACGCATGGGCAGAGACGATTCAACCCGGCGCATCGGGGTGGCCGCTGCACACCCATTGCGCGGGGTCGGACGGAGTCCGCCTGGTCAGGGCGCGGCCGCTGCAGGGGGCCGGCTATTACTGGATCGGCCGGAACGCGCCGATTGCGCAAACGCCCTCGCCGATTGCCGAATACGAGGCGCTGCGCATCGCCGCCGGCTATCCAGCGTACCCCAACGAGATCAACGAGGACTATATCCCGCTCGAAGCCGGCCTGCGCGACGCGATCAGTTTCACCAAAGGCTGCTACATCGGCCAGGAGATCATCGCGCGCATGGAGTCGCGCGGTCAACTCGGACGGAGTCCGCTGGCAAAGAAGCTGGCGCGTCTGCAATTCACGAGCATGAGCGACATGCCGGCGCAGCCGGGCGATCGCCTGCTGATGGACGGCGCAGAGGCCGGCGTGATCACCAGCGTGTCGCCGGCCGGTGATGTTGCCCTCGGCTACGTGCGATCAGCGCACGCTCAGCCGGGCGCGCGCCTGAGCGTAGCCGGCCGGGCTGCCCAGGCCATCCTGCTATAGGCTTGCTGCCACCTCTTTGAGGCGCGACGAGTCACGACACACAAGGAGACACAAAACATGAGCGAGAAATTGTCTGTGCCAGCCGAACACCTGCCGGGTGGCGGATATACGCCGGCAGCGCCGCTAAAGACAGCATCGGATGTGCTGGAGTTTGCCCGCTCCAGGAAAGTCGCTCAGGTCGACGTCAAGTTCATCGATCTGCCGGGCCAGTGGCAGCACTTCACCGTGCCGATCAATCAGCTTGACGAAGACGCTTTTGCCGAGGGCCTGGGCTTTGACAGCTCGTCTGTGCGCGGATTCCAGGCCACTCAGGCGAGCGACATGCTGCTCATCCCGGACCCGGCCACAGCAGTCATCGACCCGTTCTCGACCGGCGTCCCAACCCTGTCGTTGATTTGCAACGTCAAGGATCCCCTCTCAGGCGAAATGTGCGCGCGCGACCCGCGCCACGTGGCCCGGAAAGCTGAAGACTATTTGAAGAGCACCGGCATCGCAGACACCATTTTCTTCGGGCTGGAGGCAGAGTTCTTCGTGTTCGACTCGGTGCGCTTCGACCAGAACCAGCACAGCGGTTATTACTTTGTCGATAGCGATGAGGGCGTATGGAACAGCGGCCGGCAGAACGACGGCAAACCAAACCTGGGCCACCGGCCGCGTTACAAAGAGGGCTGTTTCCCGGTGTCGCCGCTGGATTCTTTGCAGGAGATCCGCACGCAGATGACCATGACACTGCTGTCACTGGGCATCGAGGTGGAGGCGCACCACCACGAGGTCGCCACTGCCGGCCAGTGCGAGATCGACATGCGCTTTGCGCCGCTCACGCGCATGGCCGACAATGTGCTGACCTGTAAGTACGTGGTTCACAATGTGGCCGAGCGCAACGGCAAGACGGCGACATTCATGCCGAAGCCGCTCTTTGCCGACAACTGCTCCGGGATGCACTGCCACCAGAGTTTGTGGAACGGCGGCCAGCCCCTGTTTGCCGACCCACAGGGCTATGCCGGCCTGTCGCAGATTGCGTTGTGGTACATCGGCGGCCTGCTGAAGCACGCACCGGCGCTGCTGGCGCTCACGTCGCCCACGACCAACTCGTACCGCCGGCTGGCGCCGGGCTGCGAAGCGCCGGTGAACCTGGTCTACTCGCAGCGCAACCGCTCGGCGGCCTGCCGCATCCCGATGCACAGCCAAAGCCCGAAGGCCAGGCGCATCGAGTTCCGTTGCCCGGACGCGCTGTGCAACCCCTACCTGGCGTTCAGCGCCATGCTGATGGCCGGCCTGGACGGCATCCAGAACAAGATCGACCCCGGCGTGCCGATGGACAAGTCGGACGGAGTCCGCGACATCTTCGGCCTGCCGGAAGAGGAAAAGGCCGGCATCAAAACCGTTCCCGGCTCGCTGGAGGAAGCGCTGGCGGCGCTCGAAGCCGACCATGACTTCCTGCTCAGGGGCGACGTGTTCACCACCGACCTGCTGGAGACTTACATCGGCTACAAGCGGCGCCACGAGGTTGACCCGCTCCGCCTGCGCCCGCACCCCTACGAGTTCTATCTGTACTATGAGTTGTGAGTGCTGGGTGCTGAGTGCTGACACGAGATACGCAATACGCAATACGCAATGCGCAATGCGCAATGCGCAATGCGCAATACGCAATACGCAATACGAGATACAAGACGACAGGTTATATCTGCTTGCGCCTGAGCAGCGCGACGAGGCCCAGCACAATGACCATTGCCTGCGCCGTCGCCACTGCCGGCAACAACCAGTCTGGCAGAGTTGCGTCCGGGCGAGACGCGGCGCCGGGTGAAGCGTCGGTCAGCAGCGGGTCAGCAGCAGCGGGGAGATCGGTCGAGGCGGACGGAGTCCGCGCGGACTCTGTCTGCGTTGCCGGCGACGGGGGCTCACTGTTCAACACCGTCGGCACCGCGACGCCCCCTGATTGGCCGGCGGCAGGGGAATCCGTAGCCGGCTCAGGAGCAGGGGCCGCAGTGAGTGGCGCAGGTTGTTCATTGGCCGGCGCGCCGGCGTCTGCGCGCGCTGTGTCTGTTTCAGCGCCGGCCTCAGTGGCAACATCCGTTGTATTTTCGGCGCCTGTCTGCGCGCCGGGGCCGATCGCAACTACTACCGGTGCGCTGTTCGGGTCATATTGGATGCTGGCCGTGGATACCGTCATGCGGTCGCTCGCGTCGCGGTATTGCACATAGATCGTCTTCAGGCCGGGTGTGTTGTCGAACGTGAAAGGCAGGAGCGCCTCCCACTTTTGCCAGACAGCGCCAGAAAAGCCCGGGTCGGCGCTGATACGAACCTCAATCGCCCTGCCGATCGCGTTGCCCTCGCCTTCCGGCGCCACATCCTCCTGCGCCAGGCGCACAGCAACCTGGGGCATGTTGGTCACAGCCGCGCCATCGTTGATGAACACGGGCAGCGCGTTGGGTTGGGCGCCCAGCACCAGCGTCCAGTAGGCAGTGGTCACGCCGGCCGGGCTGGTGTTCAGCGCAACGCCAATGCCGATCTCGCGGAAGCGCGGGTCGAGCAGGATGCGCCTTTCTGCGTCGTCCGAGGCCCAGAACTCCAGCGCCTCGGCGAAGCCGCCGCGGACTCCGTCCGAGTTGCCGGCGTAAACCAGCTCGGCCCACACGCGCTGACCGATCCACGACGAGTAGCCGGCCGCCAACACGCGGTCGTCGAGCTTCGAGCTATCGGAGCCGATGTGATCGAGAAAGCCCTTGTCCGCCATATCCTGGCTGTGTCGTTGCGCGGCCTTTTCCAGAACCGCGTTCGGCGCCAGCGGCGACACGCCATTGAGAATCCTGGTTCGATTGATCTGCGACAGGGCGTCTGCTTTGTCCAGGGTCTGTGCATGGGCGGACGGGGCCAGTGTCACAGCGCAATGCGCGGCGCAATATATCAGCGCCGCCATCATTCGCAACCACACAGGCGCGCAACGCATCACTGTCTTACTCCCCTTCATGGCGGACGATGGGCAGATAGAGCACATTAAGTGGCGGAAGATAGAAGCTGCCCAGATAAATCAGGTCGTCTTTAGCCGGCGCGCCATCCTGAGACGCCGGCCAGCGCACGACATCGCTGCGATTATAGACGCCGGCGTACAGCCTGTACTCGCCTCCCGGCGCAAGAAACGGCAGGACGAAGCGGTGAAGCTGCTCGATGCCATCGCCCGGCCGATAGGTGAGCGTGGAGCGTTTGCCGTATTCGGGGGGGTTGTCGTCCTGCGCCACCAGCCGGCCATCCGGGCCGATGACATGCAGAAAGAGCACACCATCGCGCGTGACGTTGGATTCGACCTGCCAATAGGTGCGCAAATCAAGCGGGGTCGATCGAACCAGCGCCTGACTCAGTCCATAGCCCAGCAACCTTAACTCGCCTGCCCGCGCGTCCACACGATACGGAATATCGGTTGCCACAGGCGTGCGCGGATAGTCCCTGACTTCAACCAGACCCAGTTGCGTGCGACCGATCACACGGACAGAGTCCGCATGGTCGTCGTCGGCGCGCATTTCTATGGAAAGGCTGTAGAGGCCGGCGCGCGTGTCGAAGGGCAGGAATAGCGACTGCATGTCGCGCACAGGTTCGCCGGCCGGCCATGCGCCGATCGGCGTTAATCCGGCGCCGGTGACGCCTGTGGCAGTCACCACACTGCCGCCCAGCAGTCCGCTGAACGATAAAACCGTGCGCCAGGGCCGATTGGTTGGCTTGTCGAGCTGCCAGGTCAATACCACGGGCAGAATCTCGCCGGCATATATGGTCGGCCTGTGTTCCACCTTGAGCAACGTGACGCCGTCGCCGCTCCACACCGGCGGGCCGGCAGGAGCAGCCGGCCAGCGCAATACGCGCACACAACACCGCACCTCATCCGGCGTCAGATCAACCTCGGCCACTTGAACGATTTCGGCCTTGGCGCCAGCCCGCACAGCAAACTGCAGGCGGTAAGACTGAAAAGGCAGTCCCAGGGGCACGGGAATGAGATAGTCAACCCGCAGGATGTCCTCTGCGCTCATCTCACCGGGCGCGGATTCCAGCTCGGCCGGCACAAACCAGTCATACCAGACCTGGCCGTTCAAGTCGCTGAAGCGCAACGACACTGAGCAATCTCCTGGATCGCGCCGGCCTCCATTCCTCCAATACAGCGACAGCCACAGATTGGCGTGCGGATTGCGCGGATTGCCCGGCTTGAGTTCGTAGCCAACCAGTGCAGGAGAGCCGTCAGACGCCAATCCGGCCAGGGGGCGCGCTGATGGTGGAAGCCGGTCATACACCGGGGACTGAAGCTCAAACAATTGCAGTTCGATGAAGCGGGTGCGAGCCGGGAAGTACACCTGTTTGCGACGCAGTCCGTTTTCCAGCAGCCACTCGCGCGACACATAATCTGCGCCCAGCGGGATGATGGTCGGATTGGTCAGCCAGACACGGCGGTACTGCTGAACCAGATCGCGCGTTGGCGGCGCAGCCTGCGCCAGGCCCGGCGCGTACGACGACACAGTTGCGGCCTCCAGCGGCGAGCCATAGACAAGGACATCGCCTTCCTGCCAGTGGTCTCGCACGTAGTGAGCCAGACCGCGCCAGTCGTCGTGCCAGTCGGCTGTGCGCGTGAACTGGCGCAGATTGCCATAGCCCTGGGCCAGCAACAACGCGGCAATACCGACGATGCCGCCGGCTGTCCATGCCCATCCCCACGCATGGCGGCCAGCAACCAAATACCGGCGGCCCGCATCCAGCGCCAGCGCCATGGCCCGGCTGCTCATGATGGCAACGAAGGGCAGCACCAGAATCAGATGACGCACGCCCTGGAAATTCGGCTTGATGAACGAGAGGCCAAACCACACCAGCACAGGCCCCGCCGCAGACAGACCCAAGAGCAGCCGGTCGAGCCGGGACTGGCGATCATCCCGTGCGCTGCTCGATGCGGACTCCGTCCGAGGCGCCAGCGCGCCCGCCACGCACAAGGCAATGCACAGCCACGTCGCCAGACCGCCGGTAGGATCGACCGCGTTCATGCCGAAGGTGTGGCCGGCCACCAGGCTGGAAACGATCACATCCAGCGGCACAAAATGGTAATCGGCTTCCCGGCCCCCGATCATGCGCGCAAGCGTGGTCTGGGTAAACGGCAACGACACCAGTCCGATGAGCGCAATCACTGCGCCAGTGGCAAGGATGCGTCGAATCAGGCGTCGGCGAGCGGCATCATTTTCTACAGCCATACGACGCAGCAGCACGATGGCAACGAACACGAGGTGGGCCAGCGCCAGACCAATGAATGAGTAGTGCGTGCTGACCGACAAAAACGTCAGAATGCCCCAGGCAATCCAGGCATAGAGCCGGCGCCGGATCCAGTGGTCAGTTGGCCTGGGCCTGATTAGCCGGCACATGGCGTAGGTAGTCAGCGCCGCCAGGGACACCACCAGGGTGTACATGCGAATGTCGTGGCTGTACCACTGAATGGCCGGCGAGAGCAGCGTTGTCAGGCCGGCCAGGATGCCTGTCGCCGGCGTGAACATGCGCCGGGCCAGCGCGTAGGTCAGCGGCACGACGAGGACGCCGGCCAGCACCGACACCCATTTCAACGCAAATTCGCTCTGGCCGGCAAAGATCCCCCACGCTTTGAGCAGCACGAAATACAGCGGGGGGTGCGTGTCGATGGTTGGCACATCGTACAGATAAACGATATTGCGCAGGTTATCCGCCCAGGACGACGCGAGGCGCAACAGGGTCACGCCGTCGTCCAGCCACAGGCTTCTGCCCAGCACATCGGTTGCTCGCAGCGCCAGCGCCAGAAAGGCCAGCATTGACATCCACGCCAGTTCGCGCCGGTTAACAACCGGGAGGCGCGCCGGACGCGTTGCCGCGTTGAACCTGGCAAGCATTGCAGTTAGCTGCGCCATCATCGTTGCGCAACTCGGACTGTGCCCAGTGACACAGCATCACCGGCCTGCGTGGCCCGGCTCGAAAGAACCGGCAGCCGAGCGCCGCCGGCATCGTAGACACCCATCACGATCTGGTAATCGCCGGGCGGAACATCCGGCGGCACGACGGTGGCATACGCATCGCGCATGGTTTGGCCGGCCATCCATCGCGAGGTGGGCAACAGGTCGTTGAGCGGCTGCTTGTCTTTCTGAAACTGCTTCTGACCGTCGGCGTTCAGCACATGCACAAACACGCGATAGTCTGTTGTGGGCGTTCGCAGGGCGCGCCACCTCAGAACGACATAGAACCAGTCGCCGACAAATGCCTGCGCCGAGGCCCAGAAGCCGGTCAATTCCAACTGCTCGCCAAAAATGGCGCTCACGGGTTGCCAGGGAATGCCTTTCACCGGCAGATGGGTCAATTGATATAACGGCAACCGAATCGAAGCGAAATTGTACTCGCCGATCTGGTAGCCGTGCGGCCAGAGGGTTGACTCGACAATCGACTGCGGATCAACCACATGATCCTGCCAGAGCAACAGACGCACGCGATTCGGCTGGAATTGGTTGATGGTGTTGATGAGTTGGGCATCGTCGGCCAGCACGCCGTGCAGACCATCGGGCATGGCGATCAATGGGAAAACGTCTGCTCGGACAGCGTGTTGCATGGCAAACATGGGATAGTAATATCGTACCGCGAAGTTATCCCGCGACATGACGATCACATCGCCAGGTTCCAACGCTTCCACAACATGCCGGGTGGCTGCGCGCACGTCATCACGGGCCACAGCAGGATCGAAATAGTTGGCGGCCAGCGCCGGCCCCCATAACACGCCGGCCAGCGCAAGCGACACCCACCCCAGAACCGGCGCGACGCGGGGCGCTTCCCTCGGCTGAGCGACGCGCACAGATCGGACGGAGTCCGCGCGCACATAGCCGGCCATCGCTCCCAACAGGGCGCAGAGCGGCGGCATAACATAGATGAGATAGCGCGGATGAAAGACCGAACGGTAGGGGTAAAACAGGCGCACCGCGATCGCGGCTGACAGCGCCGGCAACAGGACGAGCGCCAGCAGCGTCAGCAGTTCGCGCCGGCGGCCAACAGCAACAAACGCAAGCGCCGCCACAAGCGCCGCGCCGGCAGCTAACAGCGGCCAGGCTTCGGGCAGCGGGCGCGCTATCCCGCCGGCAGCCAGCGCAGTGGCCCACTCTGCCAGTCGCCCGTCAATGGTGTTCAAGGGGAAAGCGAAGCCATCGTCATAGGCAAAGCCGGGCGAGGCGACCAACAGCCACGGCGCAAGCGCCAACACCACCAGCGCCGCCGCAAACAACCAGCCGGCAAGAATGCGCCCGGCGCAAGATCGATCCCATCGCTGTGTGGCCGGCTCTTCGGACGGAGTCCGCCTCAACAGCGCGATCGCCATCAGCACAACTGCGGCCTGGGCCGGCAGCAAAAAGATCGCATAGTAATGCGCGTAAACGGCAGCCGTCAGCGCCAGCGCCGAGACTGCCAAAGCCGGCCACCTGCGAACACGCGGACTCCGTCCGAGAAGCCATCTCAACAGCCAGTAGCTCGACAGCGCGCACAGCGCAGACACCAGCGCGTACATGCGCGTTTCCTGGGCATACCACACCGCAAACGGGCAGGCGGCATAGAGCAACCCGGCTGTCAGCGCCGGCCCCCACGCCCCGGACGAGACACCCCGCCAGAGGCGAAACAAGGCGCGCGCCAGCGCCACCACCAGCGCGATTGCCGCGACATCGGCCACGAGGGACAGATAGCGCATGGCGAATTCGGTCTGGCCGGCCAGTTTCAGCCAAACATGCAACGCGGCGTAATACAGCGGGGGACTTCGATCGGCCGCAGTCGCCGAGGCCATTTCTGCCGGCGGCAGGCCGGCCAGATGCCACGACCAGCCTTCGTCGAACCAGAGGCTCTGCGTCTGGAGATGGAAAATGCGCAGGGCAAAGCCTAATAAAATCACGCCGGCCAACAGCGCCACCGGCGTGATGGCCCCCCTCCCGGTCGTCCGGCCTGGGATTGTCAACACGGGCGCCCTCATCCGAATCCCAGCCCTCGCTCCTTCAGGCTGACGTAGCTGTTGTGGCCGATCACCAGATGATCGAGCACCTCAATATCGAGCAGCTTGCCGGCATCGACCATGGATCGTGTCGCGCGCGCATCCTCGCCGGAGGGTGTCGGATCGCCTGAAGGGTGATTGTGCGCCACAATGATTGAAGCGCAATTATTACGAATGGCTTCCTTGAATAACTCGCCGATGCGCATGGCGGCAGCGTTCAAACTGCCGCGATACACCATCGTCGTTGACATCACCCGATTGCGTGTGTCGAGATGGAGCACGCGCACCTCTTCCTGCTCCAGAAGCCCCATCTCCAGCATCAGGAGTTGCGCGGCGTCGGCCGGCGTTTTGATCTGCGGGCGCTGGTCGGGCGTGCTGTACGCCATGCGCTTGCCCAACTCCAGTGCGGCCTTGATTTCGATCGCCTTGACCTGCCCCACCCCACGCACGCGCTGCAAGTCGGACAGGCTGGCCCGCGCCAGGCCGGCCAAGCCGCCAAACTCGCGCAACAGGCGGTCGGCCATCACCATGACGCCGTCTCCCGGCGGACCATGCCGCAACAGGATCGCCAGCAGTTCGCGCTGCGACATGCCCGAAGCGCCCACCTGCATAAACCGCTCGCGCGGGCGCTCGCCTTCCGCGATGTCGCAGATCAGCAGCCGGTATCCCGGATTCTCCTCTGCCGGGGGTCGGGTGTGTCCGCGCCGGGCGCGTTCAAGCTGCCCGGCAAGGAGAGACGGAGCAGCCGCAACATCCGAGCCGGTCGGGGAGGCGTCAGTGTTGCCGAGTTCAGGCGCGCCATCGCCAGTGTCCAGCGGATTCATGGTGTGCATACCAGTATAATCACCTCGGAGCAAGGGAATGATTGAAAATATCAGCAACCTGATTGTCGCTGCTGTCGCCGTCATTGGGGCCATCTCTACCGCGCTGTTGGCAGGCCTGGCCGTGTGGACCTTCCGCGATATTCGTTCGCGCTCGCATGATGTGCTGGTTCAGATTCTGGCGACGGTCATGGTTGCCGTGATTCCCATCGCCGGCATCCTGATCTACTTTATGCTGCGACCACGCGAGACGCTGGCGGAGGCGTATGTGCGCGCCCTGGAGGAGGAGTCGCTGCTGGCCAGTATCGAGCATCAGGAATTCTGCCCATCGTGCGGCCGGCGGGTGGACAGCGACATGCAGTTCTGCCCCTCGTGCCACGCCAAACTGCGCAATCCCTGCCCCCACTGCGGGCGCGCTGTGCATCTGTCATGGGACCTGTGCCCATATTGCGGCGGCGCGTTGACGCCAGAGTTGCCGGTGGTAAGGAAGCCGGCCGCCCGACAGATATCACGTCCCCAGACCGGGACAACGCCGGCAATCGCCATCGCAGACGGCCCCACCGCGCAACCCAGGTCTATTGCCCGGCCCGGCGCGGCGCGCCAGTTACAGCCACCCGCTGAAACCGCTCCGACTGATCTGGATCGTGTTTCAGAGCGCGTGTCCCCCGGCGCGGTTGTCTCCAACCTGCTGGACAGATTCGGCGGCGCGATCGAGCGCATTGTGGATCGCATCAGCGCGGGCAAACCGCAACGGTCAGACGCGTTACCGGAGGAAGACCAGCCGATTAATCTGCCGCCGGCGCGCAAAACAACCGAACGACTGACAGGCGAACTGCGCGTCGCGCAGCCACGGCCATCGGCGCCACAAAAACCTGCCCCGCGCCCGGCCGGGCAAACTGGGACTCAGCCCACAAGACCGATCTCCTCTGCCCCGAACGGTCAGACCGGCGGCACAACCCCCATCAAGCCTTTGATCAGCCGGGATGAACCACTAGAGTGATTGACGATTGAGGATTGAGGATTGACGATTGAGGATTCACGATTGCAGATTGACGATTGACGATTCATGCGGGCAGCGAGGTGTTTGCTGCGCGTTTCATCTTCTGTCGGCAGGCATCTGACTTCTGTATTCTGACTTCTGTATTCTGACCTCAGACCTCATGCACCTTGATGAGGTTGGTCTTGCCTGCGCCCAGTGGCAGGCCGCCCGTGACCACAATCAGGTCGCCGGGCGCTGCATAGCCCTCCTGCTCAGCGACGCGGGCGGCAGCGGCAAGCATCTCATCGGTGCTGGTGAAGACCGGCGCCAATACTGCCTGCACTCCCCACATAAAGGCGGTGAACTGGAAAGTGCGATAGTGCGGCGTCAGCGCCAGGATGGGCCTGGTCGGGCGATGGCGCGCCATCATGCGCGCCGTGTGGCCGGTGGCCGTGGTGCACACGATCGCCCTGGCCCCCACACCATCTGCAATCTCCACAGCCGCAGACGTGATCGCCTCGGTCACGTCATCGGGGGCCGGCATATTGCCCCTCAGCGCAGCCGGCTGAGAGGCAAAGCCCGGGGGCTGGCAGGCCGTCCAAGCGTGCTCCTCCGCATGCCGCGCGATATTGGCCATGGCCCGCACTGAATCCACGGGGTACTTGCCGACCGCCGTCTCGCCGCTGAGCATCACAGCATCGGTGCCGTCCAACACGGCATTGGCAATGTCGCTGGCCTCGGCGCGGGTGGGAGACGGCCACTCGATCATGCTTTGCAGCATCTGCGTTGCCGTAATCACCGGCACGCCGGCGTTCAGGCAACTGCGGATGATCGTCTTCTGGTGGAACGGCACCTGTTCAGGCGGCGCTTCGACGCCCAAATCGCCACGCGCAACCATGACCACATCGGTTGCGCGCAGAATGTCCGGCAGGTCGTCGAGCGCCTCGGGCTTCTCGATCTTAGCCACGATGATGGGGTCTGCGCCGAGTGCGCGCACCAGCTCGCGCAATTCAATCAAGTCCTCGTCCTTGCGCACAAATGACAGAGCAAGCGCATCCAGGCGCTGCTCGACTGCGAACTGGACATCGGCGCGATCCTTTGGCGTGATGGCGGACATGGTGAAATGGGCGCCCGGCGCGCTGACGCCCTTGCGCGAAGTCAATATCCCGCCACTGACCACATCGCACAGCACCGCGTCGCCAACCGGATCGGCTGCCGCGCGCAGAATCAGCGCCCCGTCATCCACCAGCAGGCGCTGGCCGGGCCGCATCGCGGCGATGAAATCGGGGTGCGGCATCGGGATGACCAGCGCAGCGCCGTCCCCGGCATAGGGCTGACTGGCCGAGAGCACGAGCCGGCGACCGTCTTCGAGCAACACACCGCCGGCCGGCAAAGCGCCGATGCGGAACTTTGGCCCCTGCAAGTCGCCCATGATCGCTACCTGCGCGTCTTCCTCCTGCGCCAGCCGGCGCACCAGCCCGATCCGGCGGGCATGGTCGGACTGTGTCCCGTGCGAGAAATTGATGCGGGCGACATCCATGCCGGCGCGGATGATCTGCCTCAGCACATTCTCGTCATCGCTGGCCGGCCCCAGGGTGCAAACGATTTTGGTGCGCATCATGGCGGGTAACGTGCTGCGTGCTGCGTATTGCGTAGTGCGTATTGCGTATTGGCGCAGCCGGCTAGGCGATATAGGCAATGCCCACGGCGCCCGGCCCGGCATGAGTAGCGATCACCGGGCCGGCCTCGATCAGCATGGCCTCATCCAGCTTGACCTCTGAAGCGAGCGCATTTTTAAGATTCTCGGCCGCCGACGGCGCAGCGGCGTGCATAAGGCACACGCGGCGATATGGCTGCCCGCTCAAGTCGTGCGCGGCCAGTTCTTTCAGCCGGGCTATGGCCCTGGACATGGTTCGCACCCGCTCCAACGGCTCGACCCGGCCATCCTTGATGGTGATGACAGGCTTGAACTGCAACATGCTGCCGAGGAACGCCTGCGCGCCGCCGATGCGCCCACCGCGCCGCAGATTCTCCAGCGTCTCGACAGCGAAGATCAGGCGCGTGCGGGGCACCAGCGTCTCGATCTGCGCCTTGATCTGCTCGACGCCGGCGCCGGACTTTGCCAGCCGACAGGCTTCCATGACAAGCAGCGCCAGGCCGGCATTGACATTCCGGCTGTCGATGATCGTCACATTGGCCCCAACCAGGTCGCGCGCGGCCTCCGCCGAGGCAAGCGTGCCGCTCAGCTCGCGCGAGATGTGAATCGACACAATCTCGTCCCCTTTGTACTTTTCGTAGATCGCGGCAAAGTCGCCAACCGAGGGCTGCGAAGTAGTCGGAAAGCTGGGATGGGTCTTGACGAGATGATGAAACTTCTCGCGGTCGATGGTGATCCCGTCCTGGTACTGGTCTTCGCCAAAACGCACATACAGCGCGGCGACAGCCGCAATACCAAGTTGATTGGCCTGATCGGCAGTCAGATCACAGGTCGAGTCCGTCACAATTCTGATCATGTGTGTAGCCCTTTCTAAAACAGAGATTTTTGCGCTTGCGAATCGCCGGCCCGCATCGCGCCGTGCCTGATTATGGCACAGGGCAGGCATGCGCCGGCTCAGGTCATTCAACGTGCCACGTGGGTTATAGTTCGCCAACATCGAAGATGAAGCCGAGTCTCAACGCGCGGGCGCCCGCGCCGACATTCCCCCCGGCGCGCCGGCTCCTGACAGTGATCGTCGCTGTGTTTGTGATCGCCGGCGCTGTATACAGCGTCTCCTCGCCCTTCATGGAAGTGTCGGACGAGGTCAGGCACTATGCTTTCATCGAACATTTGGCGCAGGGCAACGGGCTGCCGGTTCAGGACCCGGACAATCGCGGATTCTACGAGCAGGAGGGCAGCCAGCCGCCTCTGTATTACGCGCTGATGGCGTTGTTCGTCCAGCCATTCGACCGCAGCGACTTCTACCTTCTGGCGCAGTTCAATCCGCACGGGCGCCTGGGGCGGGCAGACACAACCAACAACTGGAATCAGTTGATCCACACCGACGCCGAACGATTCCCCTGGCGCGGCGCGGTGCTGGTCATGCAGCTCGTCCGCCTGCTGGGCGTGGCGATGGGCGCTGTCAGCGTGGTGTGCGCCTGGCTGCTGGCAAAGGAATTGATCGACGACGGCAACCCGCGCCGGGAGTGGATTACGCTGTTGGCCGCGTCGCTCGTCGCGTTCAACCCGATGTTCGTGTTCATCAGCGCGTCGGTGAACAATGACACACTGGCAACCCTGTTGTCGTCGATCGGGCTTGTGCTGGGTGCGCGTCTGGTTGCGCGGGGCGTCACGCCGGCGCGGGCGCTGGCGCTGGGCGTCGTGTTGGGTTGCGCCGCGCTCACCAAGTCCTCTGCGCTGGCGCTGGTGATTGTCATCCCGGCTGCGCTGGCCTTCGTGGCATGGTTGCGCTGGCGAGGGGCCGGCGCCCGGGCTGGGTTGCCGGGCCTGCTCAAGGCCGCATCCCCTTTGCTCCTCGCGGCGTTGCCGGTGGCGCTGATCGCCGGCTGGTGGTACATCCGCAATCAGGCGCTGTACGGCGACTTCACCGGCACCATGATGATGGCGCAGATCGCCGGGCCGCGTGAGCGCCTGCCCAGCCTGCCCGAACTGATCGGCGAATGGGATGGTTTTCGCAAAGCTTACTGGGGCCTGTTCGGCGCAGTGAACATTCCGATGGCGGACTGGATTTATATCGCGCTCGATGTCGTGCTGATTCTGGCCGGCGCGGGGCTGGTGTGGAGCGGTCTGCGCCGCTTGCGAGCATGGCGCCAGGCCGGCCTGGCCGCCATCCACGCGCGCGACATCGCCGCGCTGATGTGCCTGGGCGTGCTGGCAGTTGCTGTGGCGGCTCTGGCGCGCTGGACCTCGATCACGCTGGCGAGCCAGGGCCGGCTGCTGTTTCCCGTCATTACAGTTATCGCCGGCTTCACCGCCATCGGCCTCGCGCGATTTTCGACCTTGGATTCCGGGTTTTGGGTTGACGCCCTGCTGGCGCGCTTAAAACGCAACACGCAATACGCAATACGCAATACGCAACACGCAATACGCAATACGCAATACGACATGCGGCTCAGCCTTGCATTGCTCGCGCTGCCGGCCAGCCTGGCCGCGTTGACGCTGCTGGCGCCATTCGTCTACATTCAGCCGGCCTACGCGCTGCCGCCACGCTTGAGCAACGAATCACAACTGCCGGACGATGTGACACGCGCCGAGGTGCGCTTTGGCGATTCCATTCGCTGGATCGGCTACCGGGTTGAACGCGATCGCCTCCAGCCGGGCGGCGAATTCGCCGTCACGTTGTACTGGCAGGGGCTGAGACCAATGGCTGCCAACGACAGCGCATTCATCCGGCTGCACGGACGCAACAATGAACTGGTTGCGTTGCTCGACACCTACCCCGGCGGCGGCATGTGGCAAACCACGCGCTGGACGCCTGGCGAGATCGTCGTGGATCGCTACCGCCTGCGCATCAGCGATACGCTCTCGCTCCCGGCTGTTTTGCGCATGGACGTCGGCTTCTGGAATTTCGACACCAAAGCTTTTCTGCCGGCCTATGATGGCGCAGGGCAGCCGATCGGCCGACCGCGCTACGAAGTGGCCGGGGTGTATGGGAGTAGTCAGAAGTCAGTAGTCAGTAGTCAGAAGGCGGAGGGGGCGCGCTTGAGCCATGCGATGCCAATCAGCCTGACCGCGCAACAGGAAGGCCGGCAACTACACGTGACCACGCGCTGGCTGGCCACCCAGGACTTCATCGAGGAATTCACCATCTTCATGCATCTGGTGGATGACAGCGGTGAATTGATCGGGCAGGCCGATGGGCCGGCGGACAACAACAACTTCCCGATTCGCTGGTGGCGACAGGGCGATATGGTGGATGACGAACGGGCAATTGATCTGCCCGATGGACTGGCGCCAGGGGTGTATCGACTGGAGTATGGTTTTTATCGCCCCAGCGATGGCATGCGCCTGCCGGCCTTTGACGCACAGGGCCGGCCCATCGAGGACGCGGCACTCAGGACGGAAGTTAGGATTGGCGATTGACGATTGGCGATTGACGATTGACAGCTTGTGTGTGATGCCTGTCGTCTGTGCTCCGTGCTCTGTCATCTGTTATCTGTCGTCTGTCATCTGCTTATGGCTGAACTCCTCTATGGCCGGCACGCCGTGCTGGAATGTTTGCGGGCCAACCGGCGCAAAGCGCATCGCGTGCTGATTGCCGAGGGTGTGAAAGACACCCCGCTCGTGCGTGAAGTGACCATGCTGGCAAGCGAGCGGCGCGTGCCCATCACGCGCGCGCCGCGCCCGACGCTTGACCGTATTTCCGACCACCATCAGGGCGTTGCGCTGGAAACGCGCGAATACCCCTATGCCAGTGTTGATGAGATGCTGGCGCTGGCCGGCAGGCGCAATGAGCCGCCGCTCCTGCTGATTCTGGACACGCTGCAAGACCCGCAGAACTTTGGCAACCTGATCCGCGCCGCCGAGGCGGTCGGCGCGCACGGCGTGATCATCCCCGAACGGCGCAGCGTCGCGGTGACGCCGGCGGTGGTAAATGCGTCCGCCGGCGCGACGGAGCACTTGTTCATCGCGCAGGTCGTCAACCTGGCGCGCGAGGTCGAGGCGCTGAAAGCGCGCGATGTGTGGATTGCCGCGCTGCAGGACGATCCGCGCGCGCAGGCGTTGCACGCCGGCGACTTGCGCGGCGCGCTGGCGCTGATCGTCGGCAGCGAGGGCGAAGGTGTCAGCCGGCTGCTGCGCGATCGGGCCGACTTCCTGCTCAAGCTGCCCATGCGCGGGCAGATCGAATCGCTGAACGCGGCGGTGGCCGGCGCGGTGGCGCTGTACGAAATTCTGCGCCAGCGCATGTCGCGCTTATAATCGCCCGTCATGATCCGCGATCACCTGAAACAGCTCGTCACGCAAGCCATCCAGTCCGCGCAAGCCAGCGGTGATCTGCCGGCCTTCGACATTCCGGCCTTCACCATCGAGCATCCGAAACAGGCCGGCATGGGAGACTACGCCGCGTCGGTGGCCCTGCAACTGGCGCGCGCCGCGCGCCTGGCGCCGCCTCAAATCGCGCAAAAGATCGCCGGCCATCTGCAACCAGGCGACATCGCCACGGCGGAGGTAGTCGGCGGCTACATCAACTTTCGCCTGACGCCGGCGTTTTTAAGCCGGCAGGTGGATGAGATCGTGGCGGCCGGCGAAAACTGGGGCAACATCAGCATCGGCGCGGGACAGTCGATTCAGGTGGAGCACGGCAGCGCCAATCCCACCGGCCCGCTGACCGTGGCCGCCGGGCGCAACGTGGTGATCGGGGACACGCTGGCAAATACGCTGGCCGCCGCCGGCTACACGGTTCATCGTGAATGGTATGTCAACGACGCCGGCAACCAGATTCGCCATTTCGGCGCGAGCGTGTATGCGCGCTATATGCAACAGCTCGGCCATGACGAGCCGTTCCCGGAAGACGGTTATCGCGGCGACTACATCGGCGACATTGCCGCGCACATCATCGCGCGCGAGGGCGACCGCTACGCCGGCCTGCCCCGCGACGAAGCGCGCCGGGCGCTGGGCAGGCTGGGCATCGACGCCATGATGGAGAGCGTGCGCGCATCGCTGGCGCGGGTGCGCATCACCTACGACAATTTCTTCTCCGAGCGCAGCCTGTACGAAAGCGGATTGTTCGAGCGCGTGCTGCCCGTTTTGCGCGAGAAAGGCTTGCTGGTCGAACATGACGACGCGCTGTGGTTCAGCGAGGATGGCTCGCCGATTGTGGACGCCGGAACGCCGGTCGCCGATCTGGATGAAGCGACGAAATCCAAACTGCAAAACCAGAAGTCCAAACCCGTGCAGGCGGTTGTCATTCGCTCTCCAAAAGTGATCCCCGACCCGGCCGAGCGTCCCACCTACTTCGCCAGCGACATTGCCTATGTGTGGAACAAGCTGGTCGAACGCGGCTTCGACCGCGCCATCTATGTGTGGGGCGAAGACCATCAGGGCGATGTGCCGCGCCTGCTTGCCGTGACGAAGGCGCTGGGGCTTGATCCGAATCGAGTGACGCTGCTGATCTATCGCTTCATCACGCTGATGCGCGGCGGGCAGGAAGTGCGCATGGGCAAGCGGGCCGGCAATATCGTCACCCTGGACGACGTGGTGGACGAAGTCGGCGCCGACGCCACGCGCTATGTGCTGCTGTCGCGCTCCATCGACACCAAAATCGTGTTCGATCTGGACGCCGTCAAACAGCAATCGGAAGACAACCCGGTGTTCTATCCGCAATACGCGCACGCGCGCATTTGCTCGATCTTCCGCAAGGCGGCGGAGACGAGGAGCGGAGAAGCGGGGGAGCAGAGGAGCGAGGGCGCAGCGGGGTACACACATCCCAGTGAACTCAACCTGATTCGCAGGCTGCTGGAGTTGCCGGAAGTGGTGGAGCTGGTGGCGACCACGCTGCAACCGCATCATCTCACCACCTATGCGCAGAGCCTGGCCGCGACCTTCAACGCCTTTTACCGCGATTGCCGCATCATCGGCGAAGCGCCGGCCGTGTTTGCCGCGCGGATGAAACTGGCGCGGGCCAGCCAGATCACCCTGGCGCGCGCGCTGGGGCTGATGGGCATGAGCGCGCCGGAACGCATGTGACCATTTTGGATTTTAGATTTTGGATTTGGGATTTGGCGTTCGCCGGCCCGGGTCATCAATCTGAAATCCAAAATCCAAAATCGAAAAGTGGGCATCAAACCAGATCATTGGATTCGCCGCATGGCGCTGGAACGCGGCATGATCGAGCCGTTTGTGGAAAGCTCGATCCGCCGGGGCGTGGTGAGCTTTGGGCTGTCGTCGTATGGCTATGACATCCGCGTCAGCAACGAGTTCAAGATTTTCACCAACGTGAACTCGGCCATCGTCGATCCGAAGCATTTTGACTCCGGCTCGTTTGTCGATTTCACCGGCGACGTGTGCATCATCCCGCCCAACTCATTTGTATTGAGCCGGACGGTGGAATACTTTCGCATTCCGCGCGACGTGCTGACCATCTGTCTGGGCAAATCGACGTATGCGCGCTGCGGGTTGATTGTGAACGTGACGCCGCTGGAGCCGGAGTGGGAAGGATATCTGACGCTGGAGATCAGCAACACCACGCCGCTGCCGGCCAAGGTCTACGCCAACGAAGGCATCGCGCAGCTCATTTTCCTGGGCGGCGACGGCGTGTGCGAACAGAGCTACGCCGACAAGAAAGGCAAATATCAGGGACAGAGCGGGGTTGTGCTGCCGCGCATAGAGCAGTGACTCTCGGCGCGCGATGATTACAGATTGCAGAGGCTGACCTGAGCGTCGGAAGCTATGACAAACAACACCAGCGGCGAAACAAGCCAGGCTCAACCAACCCCGGCGAACCAGCCGATTGCCTATCGCGCGGCGCGCAACGGCGTGTGGGTGGCGCTCGGCTCATACTGGGTCATCGGGTTTGGCTTTGTGGCGAACATCGCGCTGATCCGCCTGCTCACACCGACCATCTACGGCGAGTTCGCGCTGGCGATGTTTTTCTATACCCTCTTCGATCTGCAAGGCAAAGTGGGGTTGAATTTTGCCTTTGCGCAGCAGCGCGAAGTGAGCGGCGAAACACTGGGGACGCTGTTTGCGATCAGCGTGCTTTTGGGCGTGGGCACGCTGATCCTGGGGCTGCTGGCCGCGCCGGCATTGCGACTGGCCGGCTACCCTGCCGAAGTTGCGCTGCTCACCATCGTCCTGTGCGGGGTCGCCTTCGTGGGGAGCTGGACAGCCGCTCTGGGCATCCTGTTGGAGGCCGATCTGCACTATAAGCCGCTGAGCATCGCGACATCTGTCGCCGTGCCGCTTTCTTATGCGCCGGCCTTCTGGCTTGCGTATCAAGGCTGGGGTCAGTACAGCCTGATCAGCCAAAACGTTACTTATCAACTGACAATGATCGCGGCCACGTTGCTGTATTTCGTCTACGCGCGGCGCAGCGTGCTGCGCATGCGCTGGCGCTTCAAGCCGGCGCTGGCATCTCAGTATGTGAAGTTCGGGCTGGCAGCCGGCCTGAGTCAATTCACCTCGAGCCTGCTGACGCAAGCCGACAATTTCATTTTGGGCACACTGACCGGCGCGACCACGCTGGGCTATTATGACCGCGCCTATCGTGTCGCGCAATGGCCGGCGCTGTTGTTGAACACGCTGCTCGGACGAGCGGCAACATTCACCTACGCCCAGGTGCGCGACGACGCGCAGCGCTTGAAGCGTTCGATCGAGATGGTGCTGTGGATCTCGGCCCAGGTTGCCGCGCCGATCGCGCTGATGCTGTTTATCAGCGCGCCCGACCTGGTGCAACTCCTCTTCGGCGCGCAGTGGTTGCCGGCCGTCGCGCCGCTGCGCATTCTGCTCCTCGCCGCTATCATACGGATGCTATGGGAGAACAGCTGGGCTATTCTCATCGGCACCGGCCAACCGCGACGGATAATCGAGCTTTCTCTCTTTCAACTGGCGATTCTCGGCATCGCCGGCACAGCGCTCTCGGCGGCGCTATCCGCTACTGGAATGGCGATCGCCGTTGTGATCATGTTCACCGCCGGGGTGATGGCGGCCTACCGCGTGCTGCGACGCAGCCTGCCGTTGCAGATCCGCGAGGCGCTCTCCGGCCCGCTGATCGCATCTGTGCTGACACTGGCCGGTTATCTGCTTCTCGCGCGGCTGATCGGCAGCGCATACCCGCTCTGGCTCTCTGTCGCGTGGAAGGTGAGCTGGGCATTGCTGGGGTTTGGTCTTTTTTCACTGCTGGCACAACCCAGACAGTTCATTGCACGAGTCAGCTACACCTGGAAATTGTTGCATGGCCAGTCTTAAGATGCGCGACAAGCCGGCTGTGGTGATGTCTTTTGGAAATCTGTTCTTCAACCTGAAGTTTTACCTGCGCTCATTTCGGATGAAGCCGAAAAGGGAGGAAGCAGCTTCATGAAAGTCGTCATCCTTGCCGGCGGCCTGGGCACGCGCCTGGCAGAGGAAACTGTCCTGCGCCCCAAGCCCATGGTGGAGATCGGCGGCCGGCCAATCCTGACTCACATCATGGATTGGTATGCCTCATTTGGCTTCAAAGAGTTCGTCATCGCGCTGGGCTACAAAGGCGAGGTAATCAAGCAGTACTTCCTCAACTACTACGCTCTGAACAGCGACATCACGGTCAAGCTTGGCAGCGGCGAGATTGCCTTTCACAACGGTGGCCAGAAAGACTGGACGGTTCACCTGGTGGAGACCGGCCTGCATACGATGACCGGCGGCCGGCTGTTGCGCCTGAGGCCCTGGCTGGGCGACGACTGCTTCATGATGACCTACGGCGATGGTCTGGCCGATGTCAACATCGCCGATCTGGTTGCGTTTCATCGCGCTCACGGCAAACTGGCCACGGTCACTGCCGCGCATCCGCCGGCGCGCTTTGGCGATATTCAACTGGACGGCGATCAGGTTGCGCGCTTTGCGGAAAAGCCGCAGGCAGGCGCCGGCTGGATCAACGCCGGCTTCTTCGTCCTTCACCCCCGCGTGCTCGATTACATCGCCGGCGACGACACCATCTGGGAGCGCGCGCCGCTGGAGAAACTGGCCGAGGACGGCGAGCTGATGGCCTATCGCCACACCGGCTTCTGGCAACCCATGGACACCCTGCGCGAAAAGCAGCTCCTCGAAGAA
>CALBEF010000105.1 GCA_937927775.1 uncultured Anaerolineae bacterium
TGGGACGTGGACGTGTATCACCTGGAGAAACGCTACGAGGACAGGATTGTGTGCGCGTCGGCGCAGGTGGTCGAGCGCGGACCATTGCGCGGCGCGATCGCTTTCGAGTTCGCGCTGTCGGACAAGAGCGCGCTCAGACAAACCGTGTCGCTCTCGGCGACTTCGGCCCGGCTCGACTTCCACACCGAGATCGACTGGCACGAGCGCGAGGTATTCCTGAAGGTCGAGTTCCCGCTGGCTGTGCGCGCGCCCAACGCGACTTACGAGATTCAGTTCGGCCACTTGCAGCGTCCCACCCACTTCAACACGTCGTGGGACATGGCGCGCTTCGAGGTCAGCGCGCACAAGTGGGCCGACCTGTCGGAGCCGGACTTTGGGGTGGCGCTGTTGAACGACTGCAAGTACGGCTACGCCACGCACGGCCATGTGATGCGGTTGTCGTTGTTGCGCGCGCCCACCTCGCCAGACCCCGTGGCGGACATCGGCAGGCACACGCTGACCTACGCGTTGCTGCCGCACGCCGGCACTGTCCAGGAAGGCGGCGTGATCGAAGAAGGGTATCGCCTCAACGCGCCGCTGATCGTGCGTGCCAGCTCAGGACAGCCGGCCAATGTCTCATTCTTCCAGGTGTCGAAACCCGGCGTGGTGATCGAGACGGTCAAGAAGGCCGAGGACTCCAACGCGATCATCGTGCGGCTGTACGAGGCGCATGGCAAGCGCGGCACAGTGCGATTGACCAGCCCGCTGCCGATCACGGGCGCGGCGCAGTGCAACCTGCTCGAAGAGCAGGACGAGCCGCTCACGTGGCAGGATGGCGGTGTGGCGTTTGCGGTGACGCCGTTCAAGATCGTGACGCTGAAGCTGGCGCTCGGCGCAGTGTAAAAGTTCCTCCCACCAGGTGTCGGACTTCTTCGAGAAGTCCGACACCTGAGCCGAATGCATTGCGCCGGCGCGCTCATCGCAGGGGCGCCTGCGCTGTGCCCGTGTTTCGAGCCGCGCGACACCGCTCCGAGCAATAACGCACGGTGTCCCAGGTGTTGCGCCACTTCCTGCGCCAGACAAAAGGCCGCCCGCACACCGGGCAGATTTTGGCCGGCAAATCACGCTTCCTGCGCATCTTCATCGCGTCGCCTCAGCTCACTTTCCCGCGAACATCGCGCCATTGGGCGCCGGCCACGATTGTATGCCGCAGTCCTCGCGCCCGCCATCCGACCCAACTGCCACCGCTTACAATACCCCACACGCAATACGCAACACGCC
Source organism: uncultured Anaerolineae bacterium (assembly GCA_937927775.1). GTDB lineage: Bacteria > Chloroflexota > Anaerolineae > J036 > Brachytrichaceae > Roseilinea. Next base: position 1,261 of record CALBEF010000105.1, read on the forward strand.
ATACTGAACCATGCCAGTGAAAACCATCGAATGGGTCGGCGGCCCGGACGGCGCAGCCCGGCTGATCGACCAGACACTCCTGCCAACCGAACTGAAGCATCTCGACGTGACCGATGTCGAGACGATGTGGGAAGCTATCAGGATGCTGCGCATTCGCGGCGCGCCGGCCATCGGCATTGCCGCCGCGTTCGGGCTGTATATGGCCGTGCGCGACAGCCGGGCCGGCGACTACGCGACGTTCAAGGCTGAGCTGGATCGCGCCGCGCAGTATCTGGCCGGCTCGCGCCCCACCGCCGTCAATCTTTTCTGGGCGCTCAAACGCATTCAGGATCTGGTCGCCGCTCACGCGCGCGAGCCTGTGCCGGCGCTCAAGCAGCGCATCCTCGACGAAGCCATGCGCATGATCGACGAGGACAACGCCGTGTGCCGGGCCATCGGCGAATATGGTTTGGAGTTGCTTGTGGGGCAGGGGCAAGCGGGCGGCTTGCCCGGTCAAGCCGGCAGCTTAACCTGCACAATACTCACCCACTGCAACGCCGGCGGGCTGGCGACGGCGCAATGGGGCACGGCGCTGGCGCCGGTCTACCTCGCAGCCGAGCGGGGCATCCCGGTGCATGTGTACGCCGACGAGACGCGACCCCTGTTGCAGGGCGCGCGCATCACCGCCTGGGAATTGCAACAGGCCGGCGTCCCCGTCACGTTGATCACCGACAACATGGCCGCAACAGTGATGGCGCAGGGCCGCATCGATGCCGTCATCGTCGGCACAGATCGCGTCGCCGCCAACGGCGACGTGGCCAACAAGATCGGCACGCTGGGCGTCGCCATTCTCGCCAAAGAGTTCGGCGTGCCGTTCTACGTGGCCGCGCCCACTTCATCCATCGATATGAGCCTGGCATCGGGAGACTTGATCCCGATCGAGGAGCGCAAGCCGGAGGAGGTGACGGAGGGCTTTGGCCGGCGCACCGCGCCGCCGGGCGTGCCGGTATACAACCCGGCCTTCGATGTGACACCCAACCGCTATGTGACCGCGCTTATCACCGAGAAGGGCGCGCTGAGACCGCCCTACACCGATGCGCTCAGGACGCTCCTCACTCCCGACACCGGCAGGATACAATCCGAGTAACTGCCTGGGCTGGCACTGAACCCACAGTCGGGCAGCGAGGCGACCGCGAATGAACGCAACCGGCTATCGGACCAGAGCGAGGCTGTCGAGAACGCCTGTTTCGAGCCGGCACGCCGGTGGGAACGTGTCGCGGCGGCGCAGCGCCTTATCGCAATGAACGCGCCGGTGGCTGACCGGCCGCAGATGGAAGCCGAGATTGTTGAAGGCGCGCTCCAGAATCCAAAATCCAAAATCCAAAATTGAAAATGGCAAACTCCTATCCCGTTCTCAACGCCACCGAACAGGCAATCTCGTTTGAAAACCAGGAGCAGCGGTTGTGGGGCATGCTGCACCTGCCACACGGCGCCGGCCCCCACCCTGCCGTGATGCTGTTGCACGGACTGACCAGCTCGCGCATCGAGTCGCACCGTTTCTTCGTGCACCTGGCGCGGGCGCTGGCTGCGCGAGGCATCGCCGCGCTGCGCTTTGACTTTCGCGGCAGCGGCGACAGCGAGGGCGAGTTTCAGGACATGACCGTGCCAGGCGAATTGAGCGACGCCAAAGCAGGGCTGGACTGGATGGTGGCCCATCCCGCGCTGGACAGCGCGCGCCTGGGCGTGGCCGGCGTCAGCCTCGGCGGTATGGTTGCTGCGCAACTGGCCGGGCGCAATCCCAGCCTGATTCGCGGGCTGGCGCTGCTGGCAGCCCTGGCCGACCCGGCCCTGTTTGCCACGACAGCGGAACAAACCGCCGCTCAATCAGGCGAGTCTCCCCTTGAAGCGCTGGCCCGTGACGGCTACTTTCTGCTATGGGGCTACCCGCTGGGCATGGGCTTTGTGCAGACCATCTTCGAGCAAAAGCCGGTCGAGGATGTCAAACGCTTTCGCGGGCGCGCGCTCATTATTCATGGCTCAGGCGACCCGACAGTGCCCTGGCAGCACGCCGAGATGTACAAAGAGGCGCTGGGCGAGCGGGCGACGCTGCACAAGCTGGACAGCAAAGCGCACGTGTTCGACGAGCCGCCGATTGAGCGACAGGCGATCGAGCTGCTTGTGAGCTGGTTCAAGGAACTGCTCCAGTAACGCCAATCGGCCATCCGGCATGGAGCGCTACGACTACGTCATCGCCGGCGCAGGGGCAGCCGGCCTCAGCCTGGTCTACCATCTCATCCGCGCCGGCCTGGGCGATCGGCGCATCCTGTTGATCGACCCGTCGCGTAAAACCGCCAACGACCGCACGTGGTGCTTCTGGGAGATCGGCGACAACGCGTTCGAGCCGATCGTCTTTCGGCGCTGGCGCCGGGTGGCGTTTTACGGCGAGAGATTCTCGCGCGCGCTCGACCTCGACCCGTATTGCTACAAGATGGTGCGCGGCGAGGACTTCTATCGCTTCATGGATGAAGCGCTGACGAGCCGGCCCAACATCGCGCGCTGCTTCGGCGCTGTCGAGCGCGTGGAAGACGACGCCGACGGCGCAATCGTCTATGTGAACGGCGCAACCTATCATGGCGCATGGGTGTTCAACAGCATCCCGCCGCAACTGGACAGCGGCAGCGCAAACGGGGATTACCACTACCTGTTGCAGCACTTCGCCGGCTGGGTGGTAGTTGCGCCGGAGCCGGCCTTCGATCCTGCCACGGCCACGCTGATGGATTTTCGCATCGCGCAACAGGGCGAGTGCCGCTTCTGCTATGTGCTGCCGTTCGACGCGCGCCGCGCGCTGGTCGAGTTCACGGTTTTCTCGCCCCGCCTGCTGGAACGCGATGCGTACGACCAGGAGATCAAAGCCTACCTGCGCGATTTTCTGGACGTGTCGCGCTACGAGATCGAGCACGTGGAGTTCGGCGTCATCCCGATGACCGACGCGCCGTTCGAGACATTTCCGGGCCGGCGCATAGTGAACATCGGCACCGCCGGCGGCTGCACCAAACCCTCCACCGGCTACACCTTCCTGCGCATCCAGCAGCAGGCGCAGCGCATCACCCATGCGCTGAAAACCACCGGCCGGCCGCGCTACACCGTCTCGCCTTTGCGGCGCCGCTTTGGGCTGTACGACAGCGTGCTGCTCAACATCCTCGACAAACAACGATACCCTGGGCACAAGGTGTTCACCGACCTGTTCGCGCGCAATCCCGCCGCGCGCGTGCTGAAGTTTCTGGACGAGACCACGCATCCGATCGAGGAACTCGGCGTGCTGACCAGCACGCATTACCTGCCTTTCATCGCCGGCACGCTGGATGTCACGCTGGGCCGGCTGTGGCGGCGGCTCGTCGGGCGCCTCCGCCAAAAGACCCATTGACCTGCCGGTGGGCAACTACGTGCTGACGGTCGAAAGCGCGCCGGGCAAATGGGCGCAGTTGAAAACCTCGTTCGGCGCCACCGAGTTCGTGCCGGTGGCCGCGGACAAAGACACGACGGTTGGCGAACTGACGATCGAAGAGAAGAAGTGAACAGCGCCCTCCTTCGCTGAGCGCGGCGCCGCTTGTGTGGGCGCCCGCGCCCCAGAGATGTCCGACACCGGCGAGGTGTCGGACATCTGGTTTTCCGGCCGGCCTGATACAATACCGCCTCGTTCAACGCCGTATACCGACCGATTCTCAGCGCGCGTCCCGCACGGGACGCGCTTGCATGTTGCAGCCATGAGCGTTAGCGAGCGCACCGACATCCGAAATATCGCCATCGTCGCCCACGTCGATCACGGCAAAACCACGCTGGTCGATGGCATGTTGCGCCAGGCGCGCATCTTCCGCGACAACCAGGTCGTGGTCGAGCGCGTGATGGACTCCAACGATCTGGAGCGCGAACGCGGCATCACCATTCTGGCCAAGAACACGGCTGTCACCTACAAGGACGTCAAGATCAACATCGTGGACACGCCCGGCCATGCCGACTTCGGCGGCGAAGTGGAGCGCGTGCTGAACATGGTCGATGGTGTGCTGTTGCTGGTCGACGCGGTGGACGGCCCCATGCCCCAGACGCGCTTTGTGTTGCGCAAGGCGCTCGAACTCGGCCACAAGGCCATCGTCGTTATCAACAAGGTCGATCGCCCCAACGCGCGCCTGTCGTTCGTCGCCAACGCCACCTTTGATTTGTTCATCGAGCTGGGCGCAACCGACGAACAAGCCGAGTTTCCGATTGTGTACACCAACGCGATCACTGCCCAGGCGTCGCTGACAGCCGGCGGCCTCGGCCCCGACCTGCAACCATTGTTCGACACCATTCTGCGTTACATCCCCGGCCCCCGCGTCGATCTGGACGGGCCGGCGCAGATGCTCGTCACCACGCTGGCCTACGACGACTATAAGGGTCGCATCGCCATCGGGCGCCTGACCGGCGGGCGCCTGAGCAAGGGGCAGGAGGTTGTGCGCATCGACACAGCCGGCGCGCAATCCAGGGGCAAACTCACCGGCGTGTACACCCACCTCGGCCTGGAGCGCATCGAGAAAGAGACGGTGGAGGCCGGCGACATTGTGGCCGTGACCGGCCTGCCGGAGATCTTCATCGGCGAGACCATCGCCGATCCGTCCCGGCCCGTCGCGCTGCCGCCCATCCGCGTCGAGGAGCCGACGGTGCGCATGACCTTCGGCGTGAACACCAGCCCCTTCACCGGCCGGGAAGGCACGTGGAGCACCTCGCGCAAACTGCGCGAGCGGCTGCACAAGGAACTGGAGCACAACGTGTCATTGCGCGTGGTCGATGGCAGCAGCGCCGACACGTTCATCGTCAGCGGGCGCGGCGAACTGCACCTGATCGTGCTGATCGAAACCATGCGCCGCGAAGGCTACGAATTTCAGGTCGGCAAACCGGAAGTGATCTTCAAGACTGACCCCGCCACGGGCCAGACGCTGGAGCCGTTCGAGGAACTGTACATCGAAGTGCCGGAGGATTACCTGGGGGTGATCGTCGAGATGCTCGGCCAGCGTCAGGGCCAGATGATGGACATCTCGCACGGCGACAATGGCATCGTCACGGTGAAGTACAAAGTGCCCACGCGCGGGCTGCTGGGCTTTCGCAGCGCGGCGCTGACCGCCACGCGCGGGACCATCATCATGCACGCGCTGTTCTCCGGCTACGAGCCGATGGCCGGCCCGATCCGCCAGCGCGAGCGTGGCTCGCTGATCGCCTGGGAGGACGGCGAGGCCGTGACCTATGGCCTGCGCAACGCCTGGGAGCGCGGCACGCTGTTCATTGAGGCCGGCACACAGGTGTACGAGGGCATGGTAGTGGGCGAGAACAGCCGCAACGAAGACCTGGAAGTGAATGTGTGCAAGACCAAAGTGCTGTCGGCCATGCGCACACGCGCCGTCGATCACGACACCAGCCGGCTGCCCCCCATCCGCCAGATGTCGCTGGACGATTGCGTGGAGTTCATCAGCGACGACGAGCTGGTGGAAATCACCCCATTGAACATCCGCATGCGCAAGAAAATCCTGCGCAAGGACGAGCGGGCCAGGGCGATGTTCAGGGCGTTGAAGGGTGAGGGCTGAGTGATGAGTAATGCGTATTGGGTATTGCGTATTGGGTATTGCGTATTGCGTGTTGCGTATCACGTAGTGGAATTCCGCAATCGTCGATCGTCAATCCCCAATCGCCAATCGTCAATCTCTCAATCGTCAATGGAGCGGCGCTGGCGCATGATCTCGAAGGCCAGCGCCGCTGTGGCCGAAGCGGTGTCGAGCGCCTGGGGAAATGCGCGGCCATAGGGAACGCGCAACCGCACATCGGCCTGTTGCAACAGGCTTTTGTGAACGCCGCGTTTTTCGCCGCCGATGAGCAGAAAGAGCGGCCCCGTCAGATCGGCCTCATAGACCGGCCTGGCCCGCTCGGCGGTCGCGCACGCAATCGTGAGGCCGCGCGCGCGAAAGCGGCGCACCGCTTGCTGGGGATCATCGGCCACGGCGACAGGAATCAACTCGGAAGCGCCGGCGGAGGCGCGCGCGACTGTGCCGGCGGCGGACATCCAGTTGCGCGCGCGCAGCACCAGCCCGTGCGCGCCGGCGGCGTATAACGAGCGCACCGCCGAGCCGAAGTTGAAGGGGTCTTCGATGCCGTCCAGCATGACAATGAAGGGGCGCTCGACGGCGTGGGCCAGATCTTCCAGCGGCATGAATCGCCGGTCGCCCACCATCGCCAGCACACCGCCGTGCGTCGTTCCCTGAGCGAGCGCGTCGATCTCGGCGCGCGGTTTGCGCAGCACCTGCGCGCCGGCCTGACGCGCTGCTTGTTCCAGGCGCAATGCGCGGGCCTCCCAGCGGTCATCGGCGAGCATCAGCGCGTGAATGGGCCGGCTGCGCGCCTTCAGCGCGGCTTCGACAGAAATGTAGCCTTCGAGGATGGCGTGTTCGGGCATATCGCCCGCCGAGTGTATCACCGGAAAGTGCTAGAATTGCGCGCACACGCGGGTGTAGCTGAGTGGCACAGCGTCTGCCTTCCAAGCAGAAGATCGCGGGTTCGAATCCCGTCGCCCGCTCTGAGGATTGAGCCATTGAGAGATTGAGTCATTAGGCCATTGAGTCATTGAGCCAATGACCCAATGACTCAATCACCAAATTACCCAATCGCCAAATGACTCAATCACCCGATCACCCAATCGCTCGATTCTTCCATGAACCTTAAAATCACCGTCCTCGCCGGCGACGGCATCGGCCCCGAAGTGACCCGCGAAGCGTTGCGCGTGCTGAAGGCCGTCGCCAAACGCGGCAAGCACAGCCTGGACATCAGCCACGCCCTGATCGGTGGGATCGCCATTGACCGCGCCGGCAAAGCGCTGCCCGCCGAAACCACAGCCGCCTGCAAGGCCGCCGACGCCGTGCTGCTGGGCGCGGTGGGCGGGCCGAAGTGGAGCGACCCGAAAGCCAAAGTGCGCCCTGAACAGGGGCTGCTGGGGATTCGCAAGGCGCTGGGGCTGTTCGCCAACCTGCGGCCGGTGAAGGTGTTCGACGCGCTGGCCGACGCCTCCACGCTCAAGCGCGAAGTCGTCGCCGGCGTCGATGTGATGATCGTGCGCGAGCTGACCGGCGGCGCGTACTTCGGCAAACCGCAGGGCCAAAGCGGCCGACCGCCGACCCGCGAAGCGGTGGACACCACGCGCTACACCGAGAAGGAAATCGCCCGGCTGATGCGCATCGCGTTTGACCTGGCCCGCCAGCGCCGGCGCAAGCTGACCTCGGTGGACAAGGCCAACGTGCTGGCCAGCTCGCGGCTGTGGCGCGCGGTCGCCCATGAGGTGGCCGCCGAATACCCCGACGTGCAATACGAAGATGTGCTGGTGGATGCCTGCGCCATGCACCTGATCCGCGCGCCGAAGAACTACGATGTGATCGCCACCGAGAACCTGTTTGGCGACATTTTGAGTGACGAGGCATCCATGCTGGCCGGCTCGATGGGCATGTTGCCCAGCGCCTCGCTGGGCGAG
>CALBEF010000106.1 GCA_937927775.1 uncultured Anaerolineae bacterium
CAACGCAAAGTGGCGGAAGAGGCCCTGCTCAACACGTATCTGACGCAGGATCAGTTGCCCGACTACGACGCCATCATCACAGAGGACGACACGCCGGTGGACAACATCTACTCGGAGAAACAGCAACGCCTGTTGACCGAATCGCTGTACGCCTCGTGGGCAGGGCCGACGGGAGACGGGCGGTTTCTGGCGCTTGCCAACGTGGGTTTGTTCTACTCGGTGCGCGAGCCGCCGCTGGTTCCCGACGTGTTGTTGAGCGTTGGGGTGCAGGCGCCGCCGGAGTTGTGGGAGAAGCGCCATCGCTCGTACTTTGTGTGGGAATACGGCAAGCCGCCGGATGTGGTGATCGAGATTGTGTCGAATCGGAAGGGTGGGGAGGCGGATGAGAAGCTGGGGATATATGCCGGCATCGGCGTCTCGTACTATGTGATTCTTGACCCTGATGAGCATCTGCGCGGCGGGGTGTTGCGCGCGTTCGAGTTGCGCCCGACCGGCTACGAGAGGATGGGGGACTTGCGCCTTGCCAGCGTTGGGCTGGGGCTGACGTTGTGGCGGGGCAGGTATGAGGGTGCGGAAGACCTGTGGCTGCGCTGGTGCGACCTGAGCGGCAATCTGCTTCTCACCGGCGTGGAACGCGCTGAACAGGCAGAACGCCAGCGGGATGAACTGGCCGCGCAACTTGAGATCGAGCGCCGGCGCATCGCGGCGCTGCTGCGCGCGCAAAATCCATCAGCCACCGGCGCAGACTGATCCTGTTGAATGGGAGGCGCCATGCTCAAGATCGACACGCATCAACATTTCTGGAATCTGGCGAAGGTGGAGTACCCGTGGCTGGGGCCGGAAGCCGGCCCGATCTACCGCACATTCGAGCCGGCTGAGCTGGCCCCTCAGCTTAAAGCCGCCGGCATCGACAAAACTGTGCTGGTGCAGTCGGCCAACAACACCGAGGACACCGTCTCCATGCTCACCCAGGCCGAGGACTATGACTGGATCGGCGCGGTCGTAGGGTGGGTTCCCCTGCTCGACCCGGACAAGACGGGCCGGCTGCTTGAGCGATACAGCAGGCATCCGAAATTTCGCGGCATGCGCCATCTCATCCACAACGAGGCTGACCCGGACTGGATCGTGCAGGAGCGTGTGATCGAAGGGTTGAAGGTGCTGGCTGGCTTTGATATGGTCTTCGAGCTGGTGGCGGTGTATCCCAACCATCTCAAACACGCGCCCACGCTCATGGAGCGCGTGCCCGGCCTGAAAATGGTGATCGACCATCTCGCCAAGCCACCGATCAAAGAGAAGCAGATGGGCGCATGGGCCGAGCAGATGGCCGCCGCCGCGCGTTACCCCAACGTGTTCGCCAAGGTATCCGGCCTGAACACAGCCGCCGAATGGGACACCTGGAGCGCCGACGACTTGAAGCCCTATATCGACTTCGCCGTTGCCACGTTTGGCGCGGATCGCCTGATGTTTGGCAGCGACTGGCCGGTGTGCATTCTGGCCGGCGACTATGCCCGCGTGTGGGCGGCCACCCGCCAGGCGCTGCAAGGCTACGCGCAGGCCGAGATCGACGCAATTCTGGGCGGCACGGCGCAGCGCGTCTATCGCATCTGACCGGCGCGCTTACGGCGCCGGCGCGTCGATCGCTGTCGTGGGCGGGGGTGAAGTGGATTCCGGGCTGGGCGTGATTTCCGATGTGGCGCCAGGTGTCTGGGTTGCTGCCGGCTCGCCGCCTGTGACCTCAACCCTCTCGCCATCGCCGGCAAACTGGACGACATCCCTGGCGACCCAGCCCTCACGACTCTGGAACAGGATCTGCCACCACAGGTCATCGGCGCTCTTGCCGATCACGGGCGCGATTTGACCGGGCGCCAAGCGACCCAGGACGCGGAACTGCCGGCCCGGGCCGGCGCGCACGTTCACGCTTTCCCATGCCTGAATAAGCCCGTCGCGCGTGCGCTGGGTAGGGCCGGGCATGTCGAAGGAAATCTCGCCGGTCAGCACGATCCAGTTGGCCGGCAGCCATCCCTGCAACTCTCCGGTGTCGATCTTTGCCCACGTGCCATCGTCGTTGATCTCGGCCAGTTCGGCAAACTGGCCTGGCTGAAGCGCGCCGATCACATCATGCTGGCTGCCCGGCCCGGATCGCAGGCGCACCGCCGCATCGCCCGAAGCGGACATGACCTCCACCATCGGCGTTGGCAGCGGCGTTGCGGTGGGGGTGGGCGTCACGGTCGGGGTGGGTGTGGGCGTCTCGGTGGCCGTCGCCGTCGGTGTGAGCGGGATGGCAGTGGGAGCGAGGTCTGTTATTGCCGATTCTGCCGGCCCGATCAGGCGCGTGGCCGCCGGCAGCAGTGATTCGCACGCGGTCAGCGCGAGGAGCGCGCTGAACATGAGCATGTGTCGCCGGGCGGAGCGCAGGGTTGCCATGCCGGTTCAGTATACGCAGTCCATTGCCCGACGACTGCCGGCTTTGTCCACAAGTTGCGGAAAAGCCAAAGCGAAGCCGGCGCAAAGCCGGCTTCGCTTGTTACACGCTTGCTCTCGCCTCGACGGCAACATCCACCGCTTCGGGCTGCTCCGGCCCTTCCTCCGGCGCAGGGGCTGCGCGCGAGAAGTCGATGCCGGTGTTGTTGGCGTTCACGTCCACGATGACGCAGTCGCCGGCCTTGAACCGGCCCTGCAACAACTGCACGCTCAGCGGTCCTTCAACGTGCTTCTGCAGCGCGCGGCGCAGAGGCCGGGCGCCGAACGCCGGGTCGTAGCCCTGGCGCGCCAGCCACGCCCGCGCGCCCGCGCGCAACTCGATGCTCAGGCCCTGCTCCTGCAGGCGTTCGCGGATTTCGCGCAGTTGCAGATCGACGATGCGTTCCACGTCCTCGACCGTCAGCGGCGCGAAGATGATGATCTCATCCACGCGGTTCAGGAACTCCGGCCTGAAGGTGCGCTTCAGCGCCTCCTCGATCTTCTTGTGATCGGCGGCTGCGCGGACATTGTCCGCTTTCAGGTCGTCGGGCGCGCCGGACTTGATCAGTCCCAGCGTGCCGCCCTTGCGCGCGTACTCGGTGCCCAGGTTGCTGGTCATGATGAGCACGGTGTTGGTGAAGTTGACCACGCGGCCCTGGCCGTCGGTCAGCCGGCCATCGTCGAGGATCTGCAGGAGCGCGTTCCACACATCCGGGTGCGCCTTTTCGATCTCGTCGAACAGCACCACCTGATACGGGCGCCGGCGCACGGCCTCGGTCAACTGGCCGCCCTCCTCATAGCCCACGTAGCCGGGCGGCGCGCCAAACAGCCGGCTGACGGTGTGGCCTTCGCGGTACTCGCTCATGTCGATGCGCACCAGCGCGTTCTCGTCGTCGAACATGAACCAGGCCAGCGCCTTCGCCAGCTCGGTCTTGCCCACGCCGGACGAGCCGAGGAAGATGAACGAGCCGATGGGGCGATTTGGATCCTTCAGGCCGCTGCGCGCGCGGCGAATGGCGTCGCTGACGGCCCTGATGGCTTCATCCTGGCCGATGATGCGTTCGTGCAGCCGCGCTTCCATGTGCAGAAGCTTTTCACTCTCGGTCTCCAGCATCTGCGTGACCGGGATGCCGGTCCATTGAGCTACCACGCTGGCGATGTCATCTTCATCCACCACTTCATCCAGATTCTTCTCGCGCTGCCACTTGTCGCGGCCCTCGTCGAACTCGCTTTGCAGACGCAGCCGCTGCACTTTCAGTTCGGCCGCGCGTTGATAATCCTGCTGGGTGGCGGCGTTTTCCTCTTCTGCGCGCATTTTGTCCAGCTCGACCTTTTTGGCTTTCAGGTCGGGCGGCAGGGTGTACAGCGCCACGCGCAGCTTGGCAGCCGCTTCGTCAACCAGGTCAATCGCTTTGTCCGGCAGGTGGCGGGCTGTCACATAGCGATCCGACAGTTTGGCTGCCGAAACCAGCGCGGCGTCGGAGATGTGGACTTTGTGGTGCGCCTCGTATTTGTCGCGCAGGCCGCGCAGCATTTCGATGGTCTCATCCACCGAGGGTTCATCCACGAACACCGGCGCGAAGCGGCGCTCCAAGGCGCTATCGCGCTCGATATATTTGCGGTACTCGTCGAGGGTGGTCGCGCCCACGCACTGCAACTCGCCGCGCGCCAGCGCCGGCTTCAGCATGTTGCTCGCGTCCAGCGCGCCCACACCGTTGCCCGCGCCGACCACATTGTGCAACTCGTCGATGAACAGGATGATTTCACCTTCGCTGCGCTTCACTTCGTCCACCACGGCTTTCAGCCGCTCTTCAAAGTCGCCCCGGAAGCGCGAGCCAGCCACCATGCCGGCCAGGTCAAGCGAGACCACGCGCTTGTTCAGCAGCACTTCCGGCACGTCGCCGGACACGATCTTCTGCGCCAGCCCTTCCACGATGGCCGTCTTGCCGACGCCGGCTTCGCCGATCAGCACCGGGTTGTTCTTGGTGCGCCGCGACAGCACCTGCACCACGCGCAGAATTTCCTCGTCCCGGCCGATCACCGGATCCAGCTTGCCCTCTTTGGCGGCGTGGGTCAGATCGCGCGAGTACTTTTCCAGCGCCTGGTATTTGGCCTCGGCCTGCGGGTCGGTCACCCGTTGCCCGCCTCGGATTTCCCTGATGGCGTCGTAGATGCGCTCTTTCGTGATGCTCAACTCGGCCAGAATTCGCGCAGAGGGCGTGTTGCGTTCGCTGGCAATCGCCAGAAAGATGTGCTCGGTGCTGATGTACTCGTCCTTCAACCGGTTGGCTTCCTCGTTGGCGAGGTCGAGCACGCGCTTGACGCGCGGGGTGATGAAGACCTGGTTGCTCATCCCGCCACCGTAGATGCTCACGCGTGGCGACGCCTTGAGCACTTCGTCGACTTTGCTTGTGATGGCCGGCAGATTCACGCCGAGCTTATCCAGGATGTCCGCAACGACCCCTTCGGGCTGCTCGAGCAGCGCGAGCAGGATATGCTCTGTGTCCACCTGATTATGACTGTAGCGTTGCAGGATTTCGTATGCGCGGGCAGCGGCGTCCTGGGCGCGCTCGGTAAAACGGTCGAATCTCATCATAGGTATCGTTCTCCAGACTGAGCATCCAGCCCAGTGCTGACGTTGGCAACTTCCTTATAGGTGATAATGATTATATGTGCCTGAGTTATCGGCCTGTAGGCGCTGCATTAGACCTGTATCAGAATAGGGGGCGCCTCTAATCCTCTGATTTATGATGCGGGTGTCAGGAGGGCCAATGAAACCGGTCATCTGGGTAAAGACGATCATCCTGGGCCTGGCTGCCAGCCTTGCAGTGGCACTGGCGTCTTGCGCGGCGGGCCAATTGCCTTACGTGAAAGTCCGGCTCGTCACCGGCCCGGCGCAACCCGCTTCCCCCGTCAGCCAGACGGCGCAGATGCGCTTGCAGTCTCTCTTTTCACAACCGACGGCGCAGCGCGTCCCCGGCGGCCCTGGGTCTGACGTCGCACTTGATTCAGTTGTGGCGGCCGGCGAAGCTGTGACGGTCGTGTTGCGTTTGGCGTCGCCGCAGCTCGATGGCGACGGCCGCCCGGCTGTTGTGCTCGACAGCGATGGCCTGACCCGCCAGGTTATCGACGCCCTGCTTGACCTGCCGATCCGGCGCGTGCACGTGCTGGCCGTTGACGCCGCTGCGCCCGATCAACCGCCCAGGCCCCTGCACGCCTTTGCGCCGGCGCGCCCGATTCAACTCAAGCCTCGATTGAGCGGCGCGGAGGACACGCATCTGCCCGGCGGCGCGCGCGCCGGCACTCTGTCTCAGGCCGGCTCGCAGCAGGCGTTGGGCGGTCTGGCCGGCAGGAGCGTTTACGTCAGCGCCGGCCACGGCTGGTACTCCCACCCGGACTACGGCTGGCTGACCCAGCGCGGTGTCAACAACGGCATCATCGAAGACCACAACAATGCCGAGGCCGTCAATCAATATCTGATCGCCTATCTGCGGCAGGCCGGCGCCGATGTGTTTCCGGCGCGCGACCCGGCCATGATCGCTGCCGAGCATGTCATCGACAATGCGGACAACGCAGGCGGCGCCGGCTATGCAGAGGCCGGAGAATGGTTCACCAGCGCGCTGGCCGGCTATCGTGGCGGCTCGTACCGTTACGCGGTCAGCGTCGCCGCGATCACACCTACGGCGGTGGCGACCTGGAGCGCGCCGGTGGCAGTGTCGGGGTGGTATCCCGTGTATGCCTGGTACGTTGCGGCGGCCAATCGCGTCCCGCAGGCGCGCTATCGCATCCTCCACGCCGGCGGCGCAAGCGATGTCGTCATTAACCAGCAGATGCATGGCTACACCTGGCGTTATTTGGGCGTGTACTACTTTCGCGCCGGCGACGTGGCGCAGGTCGCCGTGTCGAATGCGTCCACGGTTGCCGGCAGGGCGGTGATCGCAGACGCGATCCGGCTGGGCGGCGGGGTGGGGGACATTACGCGCGGCGCGCGGCCAAGTCTTAAACCGCGCTGGGAAGAGGCTGCCCGCTACTGGACGATGCTGCTCGGCGCGCCGGCCAGTGTGTATGACTCGCGCCAGGGTGAACTGTGGTGTGGCGCGCTCGCCCCGGACGCCTGCGACGATATCACGGCGCGTCCCCGTTACGTTGACTGGGAGAACATCGGCACCGGCGACGACGCAGTGTTCGTGTCGTGGCATTCCAACGCCAGCAGCGGCAACGCGCGTGGAACGGTCTCTTTCATCTACAACAACGATCCCAACCCGCCTTACAACGAATGGACGCGCCTGCCCGGGGCGCCTGCATTGCAATCGGCGGTGCATGGCCGGGTTATTCAGGCCATTCGCAACGGGTGGGATGCGACATGGCACGACTTCGGCCAGTGGCAGGCCAACCTGGGCGAGGTGCGCGAGACGCGCAGCGCGCCGGCCATGCTGATCGAAATGGCTTTTCACGACAATATCACCGACGCGGCGCAGTTGCGCGAGCCGCGTTTTGCCCAGTTGCTGGCGCGGGCAGTCTATCAGGGGATCGTCAACTACTATGCGCAGAAAGACGGCGTGCCGCCGCGTTATTTGCCCGAGCCGCCGGAGCAACTGGCTGTGCGCAACCTGGGTGGCGGCGCGCTGCTGGTGTCATGGCAGGCGCCGGCCACGTTTGCGCTTGGCACGTCCACCGACCCGGCTCAGCGTTATCGTCTCTACACCAGCAGTGATGGCTTTGCCTGGGATGGCGGGCGCGAGGTAGTCGGCTTGTCCGCTGTGTTGAGCGGCTATGCTGCCGGCCAGGTGGTGTATGTGCGCGCCACGGCGGTCAACGACGGCGGCGAATCATTCCCCACGCCGGCGCTGGCGGCGCGTGTGGGGCCGGCACCGCGCGCGCTGCTCGTGCATGGCTTCGACTCGCTCGATGCTTCGATGCGCCTGGTTGACGGCGGGGCCACGCGCATGATTCTCGACCGGATGAACCGCTACAACTACATCGCGCAGCACGCCGTCGCGATTACCGAAGCGTTCGACAGCGCCGCGCATCAGGCGATTGGGTCGGGCGCAGTGTCGCTGTTGGGATATCGATTGGTGAACTGGTTTGCCGGGATGCAGACGGTCAGCGATGGGGTGTTTGCGCCGGCCGAGCGCGCAGCCCTGCGACAGTTCGTGGCTCAGCCGCGCCGTGTGTTGCTGGTGAGCGGCTCGAATGTGGCCGCCTACCTCAACGGCGCAGACCCGGCTTTTCTGCGCGACGTGCTGGGCGCGCAGTATGTGGCAGACAGCGCGGTGTCGTATCAGGCGACGCCGCTTTCCCCCGGCCTGTTCGCCGGCCTGTCGTCGGTGTCCATCGACGATGGGACGCGCGGAACCTACAACGCCTGGTCGAACGATGTGCTTGCGCCGGCTGCCGGCGCGGCCTCGCTCATCGCGCACGCTTCGGGCGGCAGCGCCGGCGTCTCGCGCCAGCACGCCGATCAAACCCAGGTTGTTTTCCTGTCGTTTCCGTTGGAAACGGTGTACCCGGATTCGGCGCGCAGCGCGCTGGTGGCGCGCGTCGTGTCACTGCTCGGCGCGCCAACGGCAGCGGTCTTTCCCAGGGTTTTCCTGCCCGCTGTCAGCGCAGCCGGCGCGCAGGATGTGTGCGACGCGCTGGTGAACGGCGGCTTTGAGGTGGACGCCGGCTGGCAGATCAACCCGACCCCCTGGCCGGCGACCTACACTACTGCCCTTGCGTGGGCCGGCCAGAGAGCGATGCGTGTGGGTGTGCCGTTCGACACGCCTGATCCGGGTGTTCTGGCGTTTTCCTCGGTATCGCAGACAGTCATGCTACCCGTCAATGCTGCCTCGCTCTCGGTGTGGATCAACGCCGTCACCGAAGACGACGACGACCAGTTCTACATTCGTCTGTGGGATGAGGCGGGGGCGCTGGCGACGCTGTACGAATCCGGCGCGCCGACTGCCGGCTGGCAACGCCTGCTGTTCGATCTGTCGCCGTGGGCCGGCCAGCGCGTCACCCTGCTGCTCGGCGCGCGCAACGATGGCGATGGCCGGCGCAGCGCAGCCTGGCTCGACGAGGTCAGCGCGCCATTCCCGTGCGCGGCGGGGCAGGACTGAAAGGGCGCGTTTCTTTGACGGGTATTGCCCGGCTATCTGCCTGGCGACTGCGGTTTGCGAAGCCGGCCTTGCACTGGCTTTGCCTTGCGTTGCGCGCAGATTCATCTGCCGCGCAAATCAGCGAATTTTTCCTGCTGGGACATGCGCCCGACTGAAACGCGCCCCAATCTGACAACTGACGACTGGCTACTGACCACTGAATCCTGAAGCCGGCCCGTGCTACCATTCGCCCATCCAGACAGGAGGCGCGCGATGCGTTTATTGATTCGCTGGTTGATCAGCGGCCTTGCGATTGCGGCTGCGGTGGCGATTGTGCCCGGCATCCATGTGGATGGAAACGGCGTCACCGTGGTGGCGGTCATGGCTATCATTCTCGGTCTGGCCAACGCGCTGGTTCGGCCATTGCTCACCATTCTGACCTGCCCGCTCATCATTCTTACACTGGGCGTGTTCGTGCTGGTTGTCAACGCCGTGTCGTTTCTGATCGCCACTTCGTTTGCGAACTGGCTGGGCGTGGGGTTCTATGTCGATAGCTTCTGGGACGCTCTTTTTGGTTCCCTGATCGTCAGTATTGTGTCCACGGTGCTGTCGATGTTCTTGTACGACGATCGCGAGCCGCGCTACGTCCGGCGGGTGTAGGCCGGTTAGCAATTCCACATCCCACCGCAGGTTGTGGCGCCGGCTGATCCGGCCTCAAGCTTCCTGTGGCAACTCGCGTCGCAGGAGCGGTGTCAGCCAGCCCAGCATCAGGATGCCCAGCGCGGGGTCGAATGACGGCATGGCGAAACGCGGGTAGGGGGTGTAGTGCAAGGTGTCGCGCGCAATCAGCGGAACGGGAAGCAGGATGAGCAGGCCGAGCGCGATGCTGATGCCGGCGCATACTGCATCCAGGCGCGTGAACGGGGTCAGCCGGTAGGTGGTATGGGGCGAGGCGTTGCCGGCCTGACGCAATCCCAACAGAATAAACACGCCGCCGGCTGCCATCGCTGTCAGGCTGAAAGCGGGGTGGGCGGCTGCCAGACTCAGCACGAAGCCGGCCAGAACGCAGACCAGCCCGGAAAACAGCAGCCACCGTGTGCGCGCCGGCGCTGTGCGGTTGTGCGTTGCGCCGAACCCGCGCGCCACCATCGCCTCGGACAACTGCATGGATTGCTCCAGCCCGCCCATCAACAACGGCAGCCAGAGCGGCAGCCAGTCGCGCAGCCCTTTCACCTTGTGCCCGCGCACTGCCTGGGCCTCGCGCACTTCGCGCAGCCGCCGCAGTGTCTGCGGAATGAACGACAACGCGATGCCTACCGTCACGCCGATGGACTGGAATGCGCGCGGCGTCCCGCGCACCAGTTGATGCGCCGGCGTCGCAGTGCTGAGCACACTGAACACGGAGATCATCGTGATCAGCGCCAGGCCGTTGACGCTGCCGTAGGCGGCTGCCTCAAGCGTGACCGGCCCGCTCAACAGGGGAATCTCGCCGGGGATGACGAGCAAAACGGTGTCTCCGATGTGGATCGTGAGCGCGTTGAACAGTGTGGAGATTGGAATCACGAATGCGGCAAAGCGCGCCAGCCATGTGGGCGCCGGCCTGTTGCGAAGCTGCGCGAAGTGGCTGCTGACTGCCACTGCGATGAGCAATAAGATCGTCAGATATAGCGGGTTGCGCGTGCTCAACGCAACGGCGAGCAGGCTGGCGATCCAGGCGACCCAGGCGCGCAGATGCATCTTTGGATTGAGTGATTGAGCGATTGACGATTGAGCGATTGACGATTGAGCGATTGAGCGATTGAGCGATTGACGATTGAGTGCATTGAGCGACTCGCGTTGATACGCGACACGCAATACGCACTACGCAATACGCACTACGCAATACGCACTACGCAATACTACGCAATACGCCAACGCGCGCGCCCTACATCCGTCGTTCTGTCTCGAACAGGAAGCGGCGCTTGAAGCGTTGCAGCGCTTTCAGCGTGGGAATGCCGAACAGGGCCAGCAGGATGACGTTGCCGGCTGCTCTGAAAAGGTCCCATAGCAGCGAGGTAGCGCCGTAGAACACCAGATATCGTTGCACAGTGTCGCCGGCGCTGAGGCCGGCCTGCCAGCTTTGTTCCGGCGAGCCGGCCTGGAACGGCCAGAACCACAAGTTCATGATCGCGCCGTAGAGGAACCCCCACAGCGCGCCAAAGCCGATCAGCCCTGCCAGCTCACGCCTTGAGTATGTGTCCTGCGCGCGCAGTGATCGACTGCCCGCGATCCAGGATTGCGCGTTTCGCAGCCAGCCGGCGCTCATGCCCGTCCAGCCGGCGGTGAACATTTGATATGGCAGCCACGGGCCGATGCCGGCAGTGACCAGCGCGGAAACGAGGAGCGACAACGCGCCCATCAGAAAGCCAAAGCGCGCGCCGAACACATAGCCGCTCAGGATGATGAGCAGAAAGATCGGCGTGAATCCGCCGGGGCCGGGAAACGCGGTGTCGGCCAGGCGCAGCACGCTGTTGATGGCGATCAGCACGCCCAGCAACGCAATCAGCTTTGCGCTCATGACCTGGCCCTGTGTCTCAATTGCCAGCGCGGCCAGGCATAGCGCGATGATCAACGCCAATGCAAAAGGTGATGAGATGCTGCCCGCGTTCTGCGCGCCGGCATCGACCTGTTGTTGCGCGACTGCCCCGGACAGAAACGGGTAAAGGAAGATGAAGACGCCGATGAGCGCCGTCAACGTGTAGATGCCGGCGCTCAGCAGGCCCTGCGCTGTGTTTCCGCTGAGCGCCAGCTTGCCGGCGCCCAACCCCGCTGTGCGCCTGGAGCGCAGCGCGCCGGATGCAAAATCATGCGCGGTCATGTCAGTTTTTGTCGCTCCTGTCTTTTCCGCGCCGTCTGGCAGTTCCGGTTATGGTTATGAGGAGAATCGCGCTTAACACGACGACGATCCCGCCGAAGGCAATCAAATCACCGGCATTCCCATCTGCGCCGGCCTGCGGTGTCGGGATTGGCGTAATCGTGGGCGCTGTGTTGGCGGCAGGCGCATCTACGGTCGGCGCGGTCGGCTCAGCCTGCGCTGCGGCGCACACTTCATCGAAAGTCATGGCCGGCGGCGAAACAGTGGCCCCATCGGCTTTGCCGACGCCCCAGACCCACGCCTGCATATCGCCGTCTTTCACTTTCGTGTTGGACGCGCCAAGTGTGGCGTATTTCCACTCGCCGCCAATCTGCACGAACGAGATCCAATAAACGCACGTGGCGTTGATGTCCTCGCATTGGCAGAAGCAGGATTGAGAGGGGTAGTTACAGCCCTGCGACCCGATTTTGCAGATTGCCGCGCCGAAGCTCCCCGGCGCGATGACCAGGGGCACGCCGGAGCGCCGCAATAACTCGTAGCCGCTGATTTCCGGTTCGTCGAATTCGACGCACCGCGCCTCTGTGCTGTCGTTTGCGTATTGCACAACCAGCCCGGCGCGATGGGGCTGTGACTGCGCCTGGCCGGGCGCGGTCACAGCCGGCAGGCTCGCGCCCAGCGCGGCCAGGCTGACCGCTGTCACAACGCAGTGACGAAGTTGCATCGTTTGTCGGGCGTCCGGCCCGTGTGTGTTTGCATGCGGGCCGGACGCGCGCAGGTTACTTTGCGATGAATGACACGCGGAACAGAGCAGGGATGGCGCCGATGGTTGCCAGCGCGTTGTCGCCCGCCATGCTGGCCTGATAGGCGATCGATCCGCTGGGTTGTTGCAGCGCGATCAGCGCACTGAGCGGATTGCCGTCGGCAGCCGCCCACGCCTCCGGCTCGATGCCGGCTGCAAACAGCGCCTGTGCCACCAGCGCCGTCGAGTTGGCGTTGGTTTCCGTGCCGTAGTCTGACGGGCTTTGGTAGGGGAACCCGCCATCCTCGTTTTGCAGGCTTTTCAGGTAGCCCAGCGCCCGTTCGATCACGGCGTCTTTGGGCGCTCGCCCCGACGCGATGAGGGCCTGAACGGCCAGCGCAGTGGTGTCAACGTCCGGCGTGCCGCTGCCCATGAAGGCCCAGCCGCCCGTTTTGTCCTGCAATGATTCCAGTGTGGTGATCGCTTTCTCCGGCGGCTTGACGCCGGCGTTGACCAGCGCCAGCAGCGCCAGGCTGTGGGCGAATACGTGCTCGCCGATCACGCCGGTTTTCTGGTCATAGCCGGCCAGAATCATGCGCGTGAGATCGCGGTAGCCGAACCGCCGGGGGTTCTGACCGGCTGCTTGAACGGCGAGGGCGATCTTGGCAGCCTGGCCGGTGGAGAGCTTGCGGCGCGTCATTTGCGACGCCAGGTAGTTCAATGGCGTGCGACCGGTTGTTGATTTAATCTGCGCGATGTCTTTGCCGGCAGTGGCGAGGGCAAGTATTGCGTCGGCAGTCGCGCTCACGTCGCTGCCCGGCGCGAAGCCGCTGCCAAAGCCGCCGTCGCGCTCCTGTTTGCTGATCAGCCAGTTGGCCGCCTTGTTGCCGGCGTTTGTGGCGGCGTCGGACACAATGCCGGCATAAACGGGCGCCGGCGCCAGAGTAGTCGATAGCACCAGCGCGGCCAGCGCCAGAACACGGCGCGGAGCCTCAACCGGTTTTGCGTGATACGTGCTCATAAAGTGTTTCATCTCCTGTTGTCAAGGTTGTTTCGTCGAGGTTGCTTGAAATCGGTCGCGGCAACCCGGTGTCGAAAACGGAAAAACCCCGGCCTTGCTCAGTCCGGGGTAGATACATTTTTGCGATCGCGCCATGAATCTGTGTGTGGATTCAGAGGTCACGGTGCGCGAATCATGTTCTGCCTCCTTGCGTCGAGAAGGGTCGAACAATTTTGTCGAGGCAGGCGTCCTGGCTCTCGCGTCAGAACACAGACATCAGAACACAGACATCAGAACACAGATATCAAAAGCCTGTTATCTGTAGTCTGCCGTCTGTCATCTGTCATCTGTGCTCTGTCTCTGAGCGATTACAGTTGCGGCACAGCGCTGGACTCGGTCTGCGCAAGCAGGCCCCACCAGCTTCCACCTTTAAGCCCTGGCATCCGGGCGCTTGGGTCACCTCGACGCTCTTCGATTGTTAAGGTCGGTGGGATTATAGCGGCTGTGGCGCGAGTGTCAAACAGCGCGTGTCGAGTACACTATTTACTCAACGTGTTTTGGTTCACACGATGAGGGAGTTGAGGATGTCTGGAAAACAAACGCGACGTGATGTGCTCCGGCTTGGCGCGCGCGCGCTGGCAATGGCCCCGGCCATCGGTCTGTTGCCTTCCCGGCTGTCGTCAGCCGGCCTGGACATCTCCGGCGCCGGCGCGCATACGGCGTTTCTGGGCGATGCGCAGCCGGCCCCTCGCCCGCTTGGCCGGGCCATCCAGGCCGGCATCGCCGTGCGCGAAGCGCCCGGCGTCAAGGCCCGCGAAGTGCGCCGTCTGGCGTTGAACGAGGTGGTCACCTTGCTCGGCCAGACGGTAGGCGAGGGGCCAACTACCTACAATCCGGTCTGGTACCAGTTGCCGGATGGCTACGCGCATTCGGGCTTCATCCAGCCGTGCGAGCACGTGGTCAATGCGCCGGTCGAACTGGCCGAAGGGGAGCACTTCTGGGGCGAGATTACCGTGCCCTTCACCGAGGCGCGCGCCCAGCCGGATCCATCGGCCCGGCTGCGCTACCGCTACAACTACGGCTGTGTATTTCAAGTGATTGCGCGCCTGGCCGACGCCGAAGGCAATCCCTGGTATCAGATTCACGATGAGAACCTCGGCAACGGCTTCTTCGTGCGCGCCGAGGCGATCCGGCGCATCGACAGCGCCGAGTTTGATCCCTTGTCGCCGGATGTGCCGCCGGCGCACAAACGCATCGAGATCGACCTGGCGCATCAAATCATTCGCGCGTTCGAGCGCAACGAGCTGGTCTATGAGGCGCGCGCGGCCACCGGCGCGGCCGGCACGCGCACCACGCCCGGCGAGCATCGCATCCTTAAAAAAACGCCATCCCGGCACATGACGGGCGGCTCGGGCAGCGGCTACTACGATCTGCCCGGCATCGGCTGGTGCACTTACTTCACTCAGAGCGGCATTGCGATCCATGCCACTTACTGGCACAACGACTATGGCCGGCCGCGCAGTCATGGCTGCGTCAACCTGCTGCCCGAACACGCCAAATGGTTCTTTCGCTGGACGACCCCCGTCGCGCCCTATCCGCAACGCTGGACGCGCCCCGGCCAAACCGATGAGCCGTCGGTCGTGGTTGTCTTCTGATGGCGGCGAAGCTGAATGGGGCCGGGTGGACGCGCCGGCTGGCCCTGCTGGCAATCCTGGCCGGCGGCGCGTGGACGTGGATCAGCCGGCCGCAGGCGCCACAGGCCGGCGCAGATGCGCCCGCAGCGCGCGTGGGCGCATTCGCCCCCGACTTCACCCTGCCCGCGCTCGAGGATGGCCGACCGCTTCGGTTGTCGGATTTCCGAGGACGGGCGGTGGTCATCAATTTCTGGGCCACCTGGTGCCCGCCGTGCCGGGTGGAGATGCCGGCGCTGCAACAAGCTCAACGCGACATGCCGGATGTGGTGGTGCTGGGCGTGAATCAGCAGGAGAGCGCCGATAACGTCAGCCGGTTCATGCGCGAGCAGGGGCTTGATTTCCCGATCGCGCTCGATACTGCCGGCGAGGTCAATCGCCTGTACCGCGTGCGCGCATTGCCGACTACCTGCTTCGTTGATCGCAGCGGCGTCATCCGCGACATCGTGTATGGCGGGCCGCTCACCCGGGCGTTGATCGAAAGCAAAGTGTCCGGCCTGCGCTGACGGCAGAAGGCGCTCAAGGTATGGCCCCCATCATCCAGGTGTTTGGTTTCTCGGTGCAGGCCGGCCCGCTGGCGACGCTGGTCGGATTTGTTGCCGGCCTGTGGCTCAGCAGCCGGCTGGCCGCGTTGCGCCATCTCGATGGCGGCGTAATCAATGATGCGGGCTTCTATGGCGCGCTGGCCGGGTTGATTGCCGCGCGCGCCGGCTACGTGGTCGTCTACTGGCCGGCTTATGCCACCGAGCCGTTATCTGCGCTGATGCCCAGCTTGACGGCGTTGCTGCCCTGGACGGGGTGGCCGGCCGGTCTGGCAGTGGCCGGCTGGATCGTGTGGCGCAAGGGTCTGTTGCGCGCCGGCCTGTTCGATGTGCTGGCGCCGGGCGTTGCGCTCCTGGCGATGGGGCTGGCAGGGGCCGCGTTGCTCAACGGCGAGAGCCCGGGCCAGCCGACGACGTTGCCGTGGGCCGTGACGATCTGGGGCGAAAGCCGGCATCCGGTGCCGGTGTATGAGCTGGCCGCTCTGGCAGTGATCGCGCCGGGTTGCGCGCGCCTGCTTCGGCGGGACTTGCCGCCCGGCGCGCTGGCGCTGGCCGCGCTGGCCGCCTATGCTTTTGCCCGTGTGGTGATCGACGGCTTTCGGGCCGATGTGCCGCTGCTGGCCGGAATGCGCGTCACACAGCTTGCCGGAGTTGTGGTGTGCGCCACAGCGTTGTTGATGATTGAGCGATTGACGATTGACGACTGACGATTATGCTGCGCATTCTCCATCGCAACGGCAAGGGCCTTATCCAGACGACAGACAACGCAGACGAATTGCCCGCATTGCTGGCGGTGTGTCGCGGCCGCGATGATCTCATCTGGGTCGATCTGTTTCAGCAGGCCGACGAAGATAAACAGCCGGCCCGCGAGGCCGAGAACGCGCAGATTGCGCATATTCTGCGCGAGGTGTTTGGCTTTCACCCCCTGGCCGTGGACGACGCGCTGACAGAGACGCATGTCCCGAAGGTCGATGACTGGGGCGAATACCTGTACATCGTGCTGCACGCCGTGAGCTGGGCGCCGACCCTGGAGGAAGTGGAAACCCGCGAAGTCGATATCTTCCTGTCGAGCCGCTGGCTGGTTACGTATCATTTTAAGCCGGTGCCGGCGATCGACCGCGAATGGCAGAACGTGCTGCGCGACGAGCGCCACAGCCGGCGCGGCCCGGACTTCCTGCTGTATGAACTTTGCGACGCCATGGCCAGCGACTACATGCCGTGCATGGATGCCATCGAAGACGCTATGGATGAGGTGCAGGATGAGTTGTTCGAGCGCCCCTCTGGCGACATGCTGAGCCGCGCCCTGCGCATCAAGCGCGCGGTGTCGCATCTGCGGCGCGTGCTCAGCCCGCAGCGCGAGGCGCTCAACAAGCTGGCCCGCGATGATTACCCCATGATCGATCCCAAAGACCGGGTCTACTTCCGCGACGTGTACGACCATTACGTGCGCATGGCCGACATCAACGAATCGTTGCGCGATCTGACTTCCGGCTCGCTCGAAACCTATTTGTCCGTCACGGCCAACCGCACAAACGAGGTGATGAAGGCGCTTACCATCGTCACGACACTGTTCATGCCGCTGAGCTTTATCACCGGCTTTTTCGGCATGAACTTCTTTGGCGGCGCGACCGAAGTGGTTCATCAGATCGATCCGCTTGTTTTGTTTGCGCTCACGATGACGGCGATGATCGCCATACCGGCGTTCATGATCATCTTCATCCGCAGGCGCGGCTGGTGGTAGATTGGACTGGCAGTATGAAAATCCTGCTGGTGCGTTCGCTCAATGCCCTGGCGCAAGGCGCGCATGTGTTGCAGCATCGCCGCGCCGTCAGGTTGGCGCTGGCCGCGATTGTCGCGCTGGCGATCGTTGTCATGGCCCTGGCCCGCCCGGCTCAAACTGAGGACACCACGGTTTACACCATGCTGCTGAGAGATATCACCACCACGAGTGTTGGCCGCTACGTGCGCGTGACCGGCAGCCTGGCGCCGGAAGCCGCCTATCAGACGCAGTTCACCGTGCTGGGCATCCGCTTGCAGGGCGGTCGATTCATTCCTATGGTGGGCGAGGGGGCTTATGATCCGCTGTTCGTTCTGGATCAGGATCTTCCGCCGCTGCCTGAAGGAGGCGCGCCGGTGACACTCATCGGCAAAATCGTTCCCGGCACCGGCCAGCAGCCGACCTATTACCTGCAGGCAGGCGACCCGCCCGACATCGCGCTGATGAATTCTCTCGCCCGGCTTGGGCTGGTCGCGCTGGTGTGCCTCGTCGCAGCCTTCAGCCTGATCTGGTATATCCGCCGCTCGGATTACGCGCCTGGCCTGCCGTTCGGATCGCCGGCGGCGGCGCCTGGCACGCCGCCGCTGCTGTGGTTTGGCGGCGTGGGCCGGCCCTATGGAGATGTGTCGTTGCGCCAGGAGCCGGCGACCTTTGTGGCCACCCGCGCCGAGGCGCTGTTTGGCTCGGCCAGACAGCCCGGCGCGTGGACAGTTACTTGCCGCCGGCTGTTATCCGCCGACGCCACCCTGGTGGCAACACGCTATGGCGCATTGCCGGCGGCGCGCATCGAGTTCGAGGATGAGCGTGGCTTGCGCCGGCGCGCGGTGCTGGCGACCAGCACCCTGCCGGCGCGCGATGCTTTGATCGAGGCGCTTCGGTTTGTCGGTCTGCATGGCTCGTGACAGGCGCTGCCCCTAATATTTTCTGACGATGCTGCGGTAGCTCAGCGGCTGGCGCGTCTGGAAAATCTGGGTCTCCTCGCGCAGACGCCGGTTCTCGTCCAGATTCAGTTTGGCCACAATGTAGCCCTCGGTGGCTTCGTCGAGGTCAACGACGACCTGGCCGCGCGGGCCGACGATCATGCTTTCGCCGCAGAAGGTTGTGGCCGGCTCCTCGCCGATGCGATTTGCCGCGCAGACGAAGCAGGCATTCTCCGCTGCCCGCGCCGACACAAAGGTGCGCCATTCGTCGGCGCGCGCGCTGTCCCATGCTGCGCTCACCAGCAGGATTTCCGCGCCGTCGAGGCACAGACTGCGCGCGCCCTCCGGGAAGGCGATGTCCCACCCGACCTGCAGGCCGATCATGCCGAGTGGGGTTTCGACCGGCTCCAGTCGGAAGCCGGGCCGGAACAACATCTGCTCTTCGCCGCGCAGGTGCAGCTTGCGATAGTGGTGGACAACATCCCCCTCCGGCCCCACCATCACCGCCGAGTTGAACAGGATGCTCTCGACGCGCTCCTTGCTGGCGATCCCAAACGCGATGTGGGTGGCCGTTTCGTTGGCGCGCTGGGCCATCACGTTGACCGCCGGCCCGGGGACGCGCTGCGTGAGCTGGGTGAATTTCACGCCGCACTCGTAGCCGGTGGTGGCCAGTTCTGGAAAAACGATGACATCGACTTTCTGCTCGCTGGTGATCTTGCGCACAAACTCGGACATCTTGGCCAGGTTGGCTTCCGGTTCGCCAAGCCTGGTGTCCATCTGAACGACAGCGATGGTGACTTCACGCATTTGACTCCGTTGCTCCTCTGCACAGATTTTCAGTCGCCAATCGTCAATGGTCAGACGCGATCCGCCTGGGCGCGATCAGACTGTTCACGGTTGCCGGCTGATTTGCAAAGTCGTAACTGCTCAGGCTGGCGGTTGAAACCGCATCTGCGCAGGATGAAGTCGGCCTGCGCCGACTTGCCCTCAGCCCGCGAAGGCGGGCTTTGCTTTTCGTTGCCGCGACTTCAGTCGCCCGGCCAGGCAGTTACGCAAAGTCTACATGAAATGGCTGCGCGCAGACGCCGGATGTTGCCGGAACCGGGCAAGAGACATACAATGGAGATGGTCGTCGCGCCAGGATGCGCGAACACAAACACTCACTATCTCTTGTTCCCAGTTTCTGGAGGAAGATCCATGACGATCCAAAACTCCGCGCTCCCTTCAGTGGCGTCGTCAAAGACGCCGAACGGCAAAGTTGCATCCCCGGCAACTCCGCCGCAGCAAGTGGAGAATGCGTACAGCATGGCCCTGCGCCAGTTCGATGGTGTCATCCCCTTTCTCAATCTCAAGGCCGGCATCGTGGATATGCTGAAGCGGTGCAAGCGCGAACTGACCGTGACTTTCCCGGTAAAGATGGATGATGGCTCGGTCAAAATCTTCACCGGCTATCGCGTTCACCACAACACCGCGCGCGGTCCCTCGAAGGGCGGCATCCGTTACAGCCCGGAAGTCGATCTGGACGAAGTGCGCGCGCTCGCCATGTGGATGACGTGGAAATGCGCCGTGGTCAACATCCCATACGGCGGCGCCAAGGGTGGCGTGATCTGCAACCCGCGCGAGCTGTCCCAGCACGAACTGGAAGGGCTGACGCGCCGGTATGCGACCGAGATCGCGCCGATCATCGGCCCCGATCGCGACATACCCGCCCCGGACATGGGCACCAATCCACAGATCATGGCGTGGATCATGGACACGTACTCCATGCACCACGGCTATTCGGTGCCGGCAGTGGTGACCGGCAAACCGGTGAATATCGGCGGCTCCGCCGGCCGCCTGGAGGCGACCGGACGCGGCGTGATGTTCACGGTCGAGGAAGCCTTCAAGACCTTCGGCTGGCAACTGGCCGGCGCAGAGATGGTGGTGCAGGGCTTTGGCAACGTTGGCTCGATCACCGCGCAGACTGCGCACCAGATGGGTTGCAAGGTCGTGGCTGTCAGCGACATCGATGGCGCAATCTACAATCCGGCCGGAATCAACATTCCCAGGTTGCAGCAGTACGTGAAGGAGTTCCGCACTGTCGTCGGCTTCAGCGAGGCCGACCAACTCACCAATGATGAGTTGCTGGCTGTGCCGTGCGATGTGCTGGTGCCGGCTGCGACGGAAAATCAGCTCACCCGTGTCACCGCCCCGCGCGTGCGCGCGCGCAAGCTGGTGGCAGAAGGCGCCAACGGTCCCACCACCCCCGAAGCCGACGCCATCTTGAACGACAAGGGGTTGATCGTCATCCCGGACATCCTGTGCAACGCCGGCGGCGTGGTTGTCTCCTACTTCGAGTGGGTGCAGGACATGCAGCAGCTTTTCTGGGAAGAGGACACGGTTACCGACCGGTTGCGGCGCATCATGGTGCGCAGCTTCCACGATGTGCACAATCGCGCCAGAGAGCTGAACACGAGCATGCGCAATGCTGCGCTGGTGCTGGGGATCGGCCGGGTGGCCGAGGCCACCATGACGCGCGGCCTCTATCCATAGGCGCTGAGCGCGCGAAGCGTCGTCCTGCGCAGGCGGAAATCCAGAGTAGGGCAAGCCCGGCCGGCTTGCCCTACATTTATAATCGCCGCCGGCGATGGATCAAATCTCTGACATCACGATTGGCGACACCGTTGTTGACGCATCTTTGTTGAAGGCCAGGCCGATACGCCGGTGCACAGTGCGCCAGTGCCAGGCCCGCTGTTGCAGCGATGGCGTCTGGCTGGATATCGGTCAGGCGCAGCGCATTCGGGACCATGCCGGCATGATCGCGCCGCATATGCCGCCAGACCGGCGCGACATCGCGGCCTGGTTCGCCGAATACTACGAAGACCCGCACATGCCCTCCGGCGCTTACACCGGCACGACCACCGTTCCTGACCCCACTCATCCGAACGGTGAAACGTGCATCTTCCTTCGCCCCGAAGATCGCTACTGCGCCATTCAGGTGGCGTGCATGGCAAACGGCCTGCCTGCCTGGGATCTGAAACCGTACTATTGCTGTCTGTATCCCCTCGTCGACGACTGGGATGGTGCGCAACGGCGCATCCTGTTGGACGAGGAGAACCCGCTGTTCGAGCGGGGTGGGGGGTGCGCAGAGCCGGCGCCTGAAGCCCAGCCCATCGTCCAGGTCTATGCAGAGGAAGCCAGTCTGGCGCTCGGCCTGCAAGGATACCGCGACTTGTGCGCGCGCGCCGGCCTGACGCCGCGCCTGTAGTTTGCAGGCCGGGCTGGCGCCCCGGCCGTCAGTGGTGAATCCTCGGCAGGCGTTTCTTCCACGCTGTGGGAATGATCTTGTCCAGCGCGTCGTCGGCGGTCACAATGCCATGCAGCCGGCCCTCCGCGTCGAGCACCGGCAGCGCCGTCAGACTGTACTTTGCGATCAGCTTGGCGGCCACGTCCTGACTGTCGAGCAGGTTGAGATGCGCGAAACGACTGTGCATGATGTTGCGCACCAGTGTGGCCGGCTGCGCCAGCACCAGTTCCTGAAGCGACAGCACCCCGATCAGCTTCTCCGCCTGATCGACGACGTAGATATACGACACCGCGCCCACTTCATCGGCTGACCGGCGCAACAGATCAATCGCCTGTGCCGCTGTCAGGTCCGGGCTGACTGTGAAGTAATCGGTGGTCATCAGGCCGCCGGCCGAGTCGTCGGGATACTTCAGCAGTTTGCGAACATCATCGGCGTCCTCGCGCTCCATGAGGTTGAGCAGTTCTTCGCTGCGATCCTCCGGCAGCTCAGCCAGCAGGTCGGCTGCGGCGTCGGGAGACATCTCTTCCAGAACGTCGGCCACCTTTTCATCCGGCATCGACTCGACCAGGCTGGCCTGGAATTCCGGCTCGACCTCTTCCAGCGTATCGGCGACTGTTTTCACGTCCAGTTGCTGCAATACCAGCCCGCTCTCGGCCCGGTTCAACTGGCTGATGATCTCGGCGATGTCGGCGGGATGCAGTTCGGCCACTTTGCTGCCGGGCACCTTGAGTTGGATATGATGCGTGCCCGGCAGGAATTCCACATCGCGCCAGGCGATGATGCCTTCCGGCATAGGCCGGCCCAGGCGTTTGGCGATCTCTCTGGCCGCGCGGCTCAAGCGCAGCCGTCGCATCAGCCCGCGCCCCCCGACATCCACGTTGACGATGTAGAAGTGCCCGTTCAGCCTGGCAACTTCGACATCGCTCACGCGCACCACGCGCGCGCCGTTGATGTCGATGATCTGTTTGTCCAGCACATCGCGCGCCAGGCGCAGGTCCTGCTCCGAGGGATGGTAGGCGGGGATGTCGCGCAAGCGGTGATGGAGCAGGATGGTTTGCGGCGGCGCGGCGCTGTCCAGGGCAGTTGTGTCGTGAATCGGCACGCAGATCGATGTCTGCCCGCGTTTGATTTCCAGCGCGCGCAAGGCCGGCTGTGGGATAGCGCCCAGCCGGGAAGCAATGATGTCTGTCAGGATGCCGACCGGTTCGCCCTCGGTGTCGGCGACCGGCTTGTTGATCAACTGTCTGATGAAAGCCATCTGCCTGCCTCTCTGAAAACGCCGCCATTCGACTGCGGCGCAACGTTGGCGAGGGGATGGCAATGCGGACTGTGTCCGCGCGGACTCTGTCCGCGCGGACTCTGTCCGTCATCGCGCCGGCCTATGCGGCGTGTCGCTGCCGCAGGCCATTGCGCTGTCTGCTCAATCCCGCAAGCCAACAAGCGGGTGGTTCAGCGGATTGCATCCGCGCTGCCGATTTGTGATCCGCGTCTATGGCGATCACCTCCTCAATGACTTCCGCGCGTCGTTTGATTTGCCCGCAACTGCGCGCTACTTGCGCGCCATTTGCGCGCCATTTGCGCGCTTCCGGGCAGAACGCGCGAAAACAAGAAAGCCTCCTGTCCTGCGGGGAGGCTTTGATTGTGGCTTGCGCCCAACCGGCCCGCCACATGCCATGCAGTGCGCGGGCTGCCCCCACTGGTTTAGCTTTGGCACTGCGCGACGTGAGGAGTTCTTCACTCCAGCCACCTTGAGCAAAGCCTTAATCCGGCCCTGCCTGGTCTACCCCTTGGCGTCTTTGGACGTTTCGGGACAATGGCCTGTTTCCGCGCAGACGCCTCGCCTAACGAGGGTCTTTATGGGGGCGATTGTAAGCCCCCCATTGGGCGAAGTCAACACAAAAACACAAACGTCAATCGTCAATTCTGATGACAACCCGCCCGGCGCCGCCGTAGCGCTCCAGTTCGTCCAGTGTCGCGTTGATGGCCCCGGCGTCCAGAGGCACTGTCCGGGTGACAATCGGCCCCAGCTTTAGCCGGCCCTGCCGCGCGTATTCGAGCAGCAACGGGATTTCCTGCGCCAGATGGTCGGACACGCCGATGATCTCGGCTTCCTTGTTGATCAGTTCGTGGTACGGCGCGACCTCGAAGCCCTGCTGCGTGATGCCGGCCAGCGCCGCTCTGCCGCCGATCGCCAGTGACAACACAGCCTGCCGCATTGTCAAAGGCAGGCCGATCAACTCCAGCGCCACATCGACGCCCCGGCCGCTGGTGTGGCGCATGATGTGCGCAACCGGGTCTGCGGCGCGCGCGTCGACCGGGATGGCGCCAAACTGCTGCGCCAGTTCGAGCTTGCGCGCGTTGATATCGACTGCGAAGACCTGCAATGCGCCCATTGCTTGCGCCAGTTGGATGGCCGAGAGGCCCAGGCCGCCGGCGCCGAACACGGCCACCGATTCGCCGGCCTGCAGGCGCGCCTTGCGCAGCGCGTGAAATGAGGTGGCCGACGAGCACATCATGATCGCCCCATGCTCGAAGGGGATTTCATCGGGCAGGGCGAACACGCTGCGGGCCGGGATGCGGATGAACTCGGCGTAACCGCCATCGCGGTGCTTGCCGATCATCTGGCCGCTGGCGCAGAACTGCTCTGTGCCGCGATGGCAATAGGCGCATTGGCCGCAGGTAGCCATGTAGTGCAGGCACACGCGCTGGCCGATATGCAAACCGCGCGCGTTGGCGCCGGTCTGCTCGACGATGCCGGCCACCTCGTGACCCAGCGTCATCGGCAGCGGCGCGACGCGCGACACGCCGGCGCGATAGTGCGCGTCGGAATGGCAGATGCCGGCCGCTTTCACACGCACCAGCGCGTCGTTCGGGCCGATCTCCGGCACGGGCACATCACGCGCTTCCAGGGGCCGACCAACCTCGACGAGTTGAACGCTTTTCATGGATAGCGCAAGGTTTAGCGCCTTGCAGATCTGCGAGGGATAGCGCCATCGGTGACTGCGCCGTCGCAGGCGCGTCCGACGAGCTGGGTATATTTCGCCAGCGCCCCCGATGTGTAGTGTGGCTTTGGCTGTTTCCACGCTTTCAGGCGGGCTGCAATTTCGGTGCGGCTGAGCCTGGCCCGCAGTTTGC
The DNA here is from genome assembly GCA_937927775.1 of uncultured Anaerolineae bacterium. GTDB lineage: Bacteria > Chloroflexota > Anaerolineae > J036 > Brachytrichaceae > Roseilinea. Next base: position 24,485 of record CALBEF010000106.1, read on the forward strand.
CGCGCGCCGGGTCGCTGGCATCAATTTCGATGATGTCTCCGTCGCGCAGCGCGGCAATCGGACCGCCAACGTAGGCTTCAGGCCCGATATGTCCGACGACCAGGCCGGTGGTTGCGCCGGAGAATCGCCCGTCGGTGATCAGCGCGACATCGTAGCCCAGGCCCTGGCCTCGGATAGCGGCCGTGACAGACAGCATCTCCGGCATGCCGGGCGCGCCCTTTGGCCCAACGTAGCGGATGACCACCACATCGCCGGCCTTGATCTCGCGCCGGCCCACGGCGGCGGCGCATGTTGCTTCATCGTCGAAGATGCGCGCCGGCCCAACGTGCTTCAGCTTTGACACGCCGGCCACTTTCATCACGCTGCCTTCAGGGGCCAGATTGCCCTTGAGAATCACCATGCCGCCGCTTGCGCGCAATGGCCTGCTGACCGGATACACCACGCTCTGTTTCCTCAGTTGCTCCGCGTTCTTCACCTTTTTAAGGTTCTCGGCCACCGTCCTGCCGGTGACAGTGACACAGTCGCCATGCAGCAGGCCGGCGTCAAGCAAGGTCTTCATTACCACCGGCACGCCGCCGATGCGGTGCAGATCCTCCATGACATATTTGCCGCCCGGTGTCATGTCGGCGATGTGCGGCGTGCGACAGGTGATGCGGGTGAAATCGTCGAACGTGAGCCGGATGCCAAGTTCGTGGGCAATGGCCGGCAGATGCAGGGCGACATTCGTCGAGCCGCCCATGGCCAGCGCAACCGTGAGCGCGTTCTCGAACGCTTCGCGCGTCATGATGTCGCTGGGCAAAATACCGCGCCGCATCACGTTCATCAGCGCCCGCCCGCTTGCGTAGGCGACAGACCTGCGCGTCTCATCGACGGCCGGTGGCGACGCATTGCCCGGCAGCGCTATACCGATGGCTTCGCTCACGCTGGCCATGCTGTTGGCGGTGAACAGGCCGCCGCATGACCCCATGCCGGGGCAGGCCGAGCACTCCAGCTCGTACAGATCCTCGTCGGTGATCAGGCCGGCCTCGCGCTGACCCACTGCCTCATACACAGTCTGAATCGTCACATCGTTGCCGCGATACTGGCCGGGCTTGATCGTCCCGCCGTACACGAAGATGCTGGGCAGGTTGAGCCGGGCAATCGCCATCAGCGCGCCGGGCAGGCTTTTGTCGCAGCCGGCCATGCCGAACAGAGCGTCATAGCAATGCGCGCGCATCATCAGCTCGATTGAATCGGCGATCACCTCGCGGCTCACCAGCGACGCTTTCATGCCCTCGTGCCCCATGGCGATGCCGTCGCTGACGGCGATGCTGACAAATTCGCGCGGTGTGCCACCCATCTCGCGGATGCCCCGTTTGGCTTCCTGAGCGAGAAAGCCCATCGACAGGTTGCACGGTGTCGCCTCGTTCCAGGTGTGCGCCACGCCCACCAGCGGCTGGCGCAAATCTGCGTCGCCCAGCCCCATGGCGCGCATGAAGGCGCGGTGCGGCGCTCGCGCGATGCCCTCCAACTCTTTGCTGCGTGTCTTCAAGTGCGCTGTAGCCATCCTCTCACCCTCGCAGGCTGATTAACCCTTCAGTGATGCTGGAGATGCTCTGGTTGCGCCGAGTCAGCGGGCGAAAAACCCCACGCCCAGGATGCCCGGCCCGCCGTGCGTGACGATGGCCGGCGGCACGGCCACCACCGGCGGGGTCTTTGACAGCCTCAGGCGCGCTTGCAGGTCCTCGGCCAGCGCCTGACCCTCATCCGGCGCGCCGGCATGCATCACGCTGATCAGCGCGTCGTCGCCGGGCGCGGCCTGCTCGATCACCAGTTCCTTCATGCGCGCCAGGGCGCGTTTGTGGGTGCGCTCGCGCTCCAGCGGCTCCACTTTGCCGTCGCGCACTTCCAGGATCGGTTTGATCTGCAGAACTGTGCCCACCAGCGCCGCTGCGCCCCCGATGCGTCCGCCGCGTTGCAGGTATTCCAGCGTCGCCACCAGAAAGAACAGCCGGCAGCGTTTGATATAGCCGTTCAGTTTCGACACGATGGCGTCGGCGCTGTCGCCGGCGGCGGCCCAGCCGGCGGCCAGCTCAACCATCGTTCCCAGCGGGCTGCCGATGGTGCGCGTGTCGATGATGCGAATGTCCGAGCCGGGGAACTCGCCTTTGGCGATGGTCGCTGAGCGCACGGTGCCGCTCACGTCGGCTGATGGATGAATGCACAGGATCGGTTCACCGGCCGGCGCCAGACGCTGGAACGCCTCGATGAACAACTCTGGCGGCGGCGCGGATGTCCTGGGTGTCGCCTTCGAGCTTGTCAGCCGCTGCATGAACGCCGGGATGTCGATGTCGATCCCTTCCCGGTAGGACGCATCGCCCAGATGGATGATCTGCGGGATGACGGGAATGTCATATCGGCCAGCGATGTCAGGCGCGAGCACTGCCGTGGTGTCCGTAATGATCTTGACCATTCTGCCGCCCTTGTGAATGAACCACAAAGATTAAGCCGTCTTTGTGATCTTCGTTTCTTCGCGTCTTTATCGACCCTGGCGCTCTTTGTGCGCTTCCTTTGTTCACAGTTCAAATCCTTGTCGTTCAAACTTTCTCCGCCGCGACGATGCTGTTGCCGTCTACGCGCGCGATGATGCGGCACCCCGGCTGTGTCACCAGCACCTCATCATCGTTCCACACGCCATCCACCAGCCGCTGAATCAGCCCCATATCGCCCTCAATTCGCTCGAACTTCCAGCCTTTCTCGGCGGCCAGTTTGCGCGTGTGCGCCTCGAAGCGATCATCCGGCTCGATGCCCATGTGGATGTAGGTGTACTGGCCGTAGTTGTGCAGCGTGTCAACCAGCGTCTCCCACAGGTATTTGGCGTTCTCCTCGCCGTACTTCTCCACCATTTCCTCGTAGCTCATGTCCATGCCGATCCTGCGCGGGATGGACAACTGTCTCAACTCGCCGGCGTCCTGCCCGCGCTCGATCCAGCCCGATGTAAGGAAGTACACGCCGGGGTTGTTGTTGAAATAGTCGAGGTAGCGCTGCCTGCTGCCCATGAACAGGGTGATGCAGTCGTGGGCGCGCGGCAGCGCGATGGGAATCGAGCGAGCCGTGAGGTTGACCAGGCCGTTGTTGCACAGGGCGTACCCCAGCGCGATCGCGTCGTACTTCGACTCGTCCACCTTGTTCACTGCCGCCTGGATGCGCTGCACCATATTCGGGTTGCCGATGTCGTGCAGACCCTTGGGCAGGAACTCGATGTCGATGAAGTTGGGCGAGCGCGCTACGGCGTAGCACATCTCGCGGTAGAAGATCTCGCAGGTGATTAGTTTCAGCCGCAACTCAAACCTCCGTGTATGAGCCAACATTGTCAAACAAGCCGGCCATTCCCGCAACTCGCCGCCGGCAGCCTGGTCAGGTTCTTAAGGTTCTTAAGGTTGTTCAAGTTGTTCAGGTTCCCAGGTTCTCGCCTTGTCATCTTGTCACCCTGTCACCTTGTCGCTCCCTCACCCCGTCACGCTGTCATCCTGTCCTACAATACGTCTCACCTGTCATGGCCGCCCGAAACGACACCCTGCCGGCCCCTGCCGCGCAACCCGACGCTTCCAACACCTGGCGCAACCTGCGCCGTTGCTACACTTATCTGCGGCCGTACTGGAAAGCGACGCTGGTTGCGTATGCGGCGACGCTGGGCATGAATGCTCTGAGCGTGATCAGCCCGCAACTGATTCGCAGCGCCATCGACGACGGTGTGGGCCGCAACGACATCCCCGCGCTGGCATTGTCTGCGGCGGCGCTGCTGGCCCTGACGCTGGTCAGGGGCGCGTTCACTTTTCTGCAGGGGCGGTGGAGCGAGGTGGCGTCGCAGAATGTGGCCTATGACCTGCGCGCCGGCATCCAGCGCAAGCTCACCATTCTCTCCTTCTCGTTTCACGATCAATCGGAGGCCGGCGATCTGTTGTCGCGCGCGATCCAGGATGTGGAGCGCATCCGTTTCCTCACCGGCCGCGCCACGATTCGCATCGTTGAAAGCGTCGTCCTGCTGATCGGCACGGCTGCGATTCTGTTCTGGATGAATCCGCAGCTCGCGCTGTTGGCGGTTGCAACGACGCCGTTGCTGGCGTGGCGCTCGCTTTCATTTGGTCGCCGCATCCGGCCGCTGTCGCTGGCGATTCAGCAGCAACTGGGCGTGTTGACGACGCGCCTCGAACAGAACCTGCGCGGGGCCAGGGTGGTCAAGGCGTTCGCCGAGGAGCCGGCCGAGATCGAGCGCTTCGACCGGGAGAACGAGCGCTGGTTCGACCTGTCGGCGCAATCTGCCCGGCTCACTTCGGTCAACGGCCCGCTGCTCAACCTCATCGCCAACATCGGCGTGATTTTCATCCTGTGGTATGGCGGCCGGCTGGTGATTGAACGGCAACTCAGCATCGGCGAACTGGTGGCCTTCATGACCTACATGGCGCAACTGGTCGGGCCGGTGCGCCTGCTGGGCCAGATCATTCCGGCGGTGGCGCAGGCCGGCGCCGCCGCAGAGCGCATCTTCGAGATTCTGGACGCGGCGCCCGACGTTCACGATGCGCCGGGCGCGGTTGCGCTGCCGCCGGTTGCCGGCCATGTGCGCTTCGAGCGGGTGGCGTTTGCGTATGGCCGGCATCAGATCTTCAAGGACATCACGTTCGAGGCGCAGCCGGGCCAGATCGTCGCTTTGCTTGGGCGCACCGGCTCCGGCAAGACGACGATCGTCAACCTGATCCCGCGCTTCTTCGACCCGACTGCGGGGCGCGTGACCATCGATGGCCATGACATTCGCTCGGTTACGCTGGCGTCTCTGCGCGCGCAGATCGGCATCGTGTTGCAGGAGACCACGCTGTTCGCCGCCACGATCCGCGAGAACATTGCGTTTGGCCGGCCCAGCGCCACAGATGAAGACGTGATTGCGGCGGCCCGCGCTGCCCAGGCGCATGATTTTATCGCGCAGACGCCGCAGGGTTACGACACTTACGTGGGCGAGCGTGGCGTGACGTTGTCCGGCGGCCAGAAGCAGCGCATCGCCATCGCGCGGGCCTTGCTCACCGACCCGCGCATTTTGATCCTGGACGATGCCACCGCCAGCGTGGATGCCGAGACGGAGCAATTGATCCAGCGCGCGCTGGATCGGCTGATGGTTGGCCGCACCACGTTTGTCATCGCTCATCGGCTCAGCACTGTGCGCATGGCTAATCTGATCCTCGTGCTGGATAAGGGGCGCATGGTGGCGCGCGGCACGCACGAGGAGCTGTTGAAAACGTCGGACCTGTACGCCGACATCTATCATCGCCAGCTCAAACCGCGCGATCAACGCTCACCCTGAACTCAATCGTCAATCGTCAATCGTCAATCGTCAATCACTCAATCGCTCAATCGCTCAATCGCTCAATCACTCAATCCCCACCATGGGTCTCGCATTCGGCAGTTCGGGCGCCGGCTTTGGCCCGCGCGGCGCAATTGAATCCTTCGGAGCCGAGAATGCCGGCGCCGCATATAACCCGCGCGTCGTCGCGCGGCTGATGCGCTATCTGAAGCCGTATTGGCGGCAGATGGCGCTGGCCTTCCTCGCCATGTTCGCCAGCTCAGGGCTGGCGCTGCTGACGCCTTATCTCATCAAGCTGACCATCGACGAGCATATCGCGGTTGGCGACCTGCAGGGGCTGACGTGGATTGCGCTGGCAACGGCGCTGGCGTTTGTCGGATCTTTTCTGGCGACCGCCGGCCAGCAATATCTGCTCTCGTGGGTCGGTCAGCGCGTGCTGGGCAATCTGCGCGCGGCGCTCTTCCGCCATCTTCAGGCGTTGCCGCTCGGCTACCACGACACACACATCGTCGGTGTGACGGTGTCGCGGGTGATCAACGACGTGGCCGTGATCAACGAGTTGATGTCACAGGGCGTGGTGACGCTGGTCGGCGATCTGCTGCTGCTGGGCGGCATTGTGGCCGTCATGCTGTCGATGAGCTGGCGACTGGCGCTGTTGACTTTTCTGGCGCTGCCGCTGATGTTCCTGGTGACGTGGTGGTTCTCGCGGCGCGCCAAACGCGCGTTCCGCGAGACGCGCTCGCGCGTTGCGGCGGTGGTGGGCGACCTGGCCGAGGACATTGCCGGCATGCGCGTCATTCAGGCGTTCGCGCAGGAAGACGCCACGCATCAACGCTTCGACAGGGTCAATGTCGCCAACCGCGAGGCGCACATCAACGCCATGTCGCTGTCGTTCATCTTCCTGCCGTCCATCGATTTTCTCAGCATGCTGGCGACGTGCATCGTGCTGTTCTTTGGCGGGCTGTGGGTGACGCAGGGCCAGGTCACGCTGGGCGTCATGGTGGCGTTCATGTCCTACGTCACGCGCTTCTTCCAGCCGATTCAGGAATTGAGCCGGCTGTATACCACCATGCAGTCGGCCATGGCCGGCGGCGAGAAGGTGCTCGATCTGCTCGACACCGAGCCGGCGGTGAAGGACAAGCCCGGCGCGCCGGACATGCCGCCCATTCGGGGTGAGGTGGTGTTCGATCATGTGGCGTTCCAGTACCGGTCCGACGCGCCGCTTGTGCTGTGTGATATCGATCTGACCATTCAAGCCGGCCAGACGGTCGCCCTGGTCGGCCCCACCGGCGCCGGCAAAACTTCCATCGCCAACCTGATCGCGCGCTTCTATGACGTGAGCGCGGGCGCGGTGCGCATCGACGGCGTGGATGTGCGCGACGTGACGCAGTGCTCGTTGCGCCGGCAATTCGGGCTGGTGCCGCAGGATCCGTTTCTTTTCTCCGGCGCGATCGCCGACAACATTCGCTTTGGCCGGCCCGACGCCACTGATGAGGAGATCCGCCGCGCGGCGAAGCAAGCAAACGCCGATGTGTTCATCGACGCGCTGCCAGATGGATACCAGACGCGCATTCTGGAGGGCGGGGTCAACCTCTCGATCGGGCAGCGTCAGTTGATCTGTATCGCGCGCGCGGTGCTGGCCGACCCGCGCATTCTGATCCTCGACGAGGCCACTGCGAATGTGGACACCATGACCGAAGCCCTCATTCAGGAGGCGCTGGAGCGCCTGCTGGAAGGCCGCACGGCCATCGTCATCGCCCACCGGCTGAGCACCATTCGCAACGCCGACATGATCTGTGTGATCGAGGATGGGCGGATTGTCGAGCGCGGCCGGCATGATGAATTGCTGGAGGCCGGCGGGTTATATCGAACCCTGTACGAGCGGCAGTTCGTGACGACCGATTGAACGACGATTCACTGCGCGTCACTTCAGGCGCAGGGGCAGGCCGGCGACGACGAAATACGCCTCGTCGGCGAACTGCGCCACACGCTGATTGGCCCGGCCCAGCGCGTCACGATACGCCCGCGCCCAGGCGTTCTCCGGCACAACGCTCAGCCCCACCTCGTTGCTGACCACGATCCAGTCGCGGCCGCCGGCGCGGTATGCGTCGAGCAGCGCGTCCACCACATCAACCGCGCGATCTTCCACATTGTCCGGGATCGTCTCGGACATGAACAGCGCGCCGCTGATGAGCATGGACAGGCAATCCAGCAACACCATTTTCGGTTTTGGATTTTGGATTTTGGATTTTGGATTTGGGGTTTCAGATTCGGCGTCGCTGGCGCTGCCCTCGGCTGGCGCGGCATGGAGCGCGCGCAGGATGTCGGCGCCGGGATTTTCGCCGGCCACAATTGTGCGCCACGCGGCGGGCCGCTGGGCGCGATGGCGGGTAATGCGCGCCTGCATCTCGGCGTCTGCGGCAATCTCCGCCGTTTCGCGCAGGGTGGCGACATACAGCACGGCGTCGCCGGCGCGCTCGGTGGCGAGCGACTGCGCCAGCCGGCTCTTGCCGCTGCGCGCGCCGCCCAGGATGAAAGTCAGGCTGGACATGATGAGACGCGATTGTACGACTGGAGCAGCGCCTCGCGGCTGGCAAAGAAATCAGCCTCGCCAAACACCTCCAGCGTGAGCGCGCCGCGAAAGCCGGCCAGCGCGCGCAGCGTCGCGTCGAGTTGCGCCGGCGCTGTGCGCGCCAGGCTGAGGTGGTCTTCGCGCCGGCCGGCGGCGTCCTCGGCGCAGCCGTGCAGGTGAACGGCGCGCAAACGCTCCAGTCCGCCCCAGTCTTTAAGATTGTTAAATCGTCGGCCCTGTTTCCACAGGTGGCCGATGTCGAGCGCGCGGCTGACGGGCAGGGCGGCGTAGATCGGCTCCAGATGCGCCGGATCGTAGTTCTCCAGATTTTCCAGCGCCAGCAGTTCGGGCGACGCCACCCAGCGCAGGGCAGTCTCCACCGCGCGCAACGCCTGATCCCGCCAGCCTGGCCGGCCAACATCTGTCCCGTCGAGATGAAACACGTAAGCGAATGGATCGAGGGGGCGCGTGATCTCGATCACCCGGCGCGCAAGCCGCAGCGAGGGATGCTCGTCATCGCGGTCGTGACGCAGGTCGAGCGGCAGGTGAACGGTGAAGGTGACGCCGGTCGCGGCGGCAACGCCGGCCATCGTCTGCGCGGTGGCCGGGTCGGGAAAGTTGCCCGGGCCGTTCTCCACCTCGAACAGCACCAGTTCGATGTCGTCCACAACTCGCTCTGTCGCCAGCCGTTCGACGTTGCTCAGCAGGTCCGCCTCGTACACATACGACGTGCTGCCGAGGCGGAAGGGCGTGTCAGCAAGCTGGGAGCGAGTTGCCATGTGCGTTGACATGGATCGACTATAACGGTTGTGTTTGAATATCGGGGCGGCGCAAGGTAGTGCACTGGCCGCCAGAATCGCGCCGCATCTCACAAGGAGAATCACGCATGAGACCGAAGTTGAACCCCGTTGTGTCACGAAATGTTTCCGCACTTCTCATTGTCGCCGGCGTCATTGTCGTTGCCATTGGCCTGCTGCTCATGACGACCCGGCCTTTCTATTTCATGGAGCGCGTCGAGCAGCAGGAAGTGGGCGTGCGCTTCCGCGAGGGCCGCATCTATGAAATCGTCGGGCCGGGCATCTATTCGGACATCGGCCTGTACGTCGATCTCAAGCGCGTGCCCAGCACGGCGATTCCTTTCACCGTTCAGGACGATGAAATCATCACCAAAGACAAGCAGCGCCTGGGTCTGATTGTGAATGGCGACATCTTTCGTCCGAACCTGGAGCAGGGCGAGATGCTGAAATCCCTGTGGGCGCAATACAGCAGCATCTTTCTCGATGATGAAGTCGCGCGCCTGCGTGTGGAGGGCCTGGCACGCCAGTCCATGAAAGTGTGCATTGGCGAGCGCACCTTCGACGACAACGTGATCGGCACGGCGCGCGATGTGCTGCGCGAGTGCATCGACACGGAGTTGAGCCGGCTGGCGCTGAATTACGGCCTGCAAATCAACAATGTCGTTGTGCCCAATATCGTGCTGTCGTCCGAGGTGCAGTCGGTGCTGGACGCGATCACCAAGAGCCGGCTGGACACCGAGAAGGCCGCGCAGGACAAGCTGAAAGCAGAGGCCGAGGCGCTGGCCGAACAGGCCCGGCAGCGCGGCGAGGTCGCTGTGGCGCAGAGCCGCATCCAGGAAGAGACCAAGCAGCAGACCGTGCTTGCCCAGCTCAATCAGCAAAAGCTGTCCGCGCAGCGCGCAGTCATCGAAGCGCAAAAGGCCAACGATCTTTTCTCGGCGCAGCAGGATCTTGCCATTGCCCAGGCGCAGGCCAAAGCGGCCGCTGAGAAGGCCAGGGCCGATCTGGCGCTGGAGATGGCCAAAGCCGCGATGTATGCCGCGTATCCCAGCTATTTGCAGTTGCAGATCGCGCAGGCCAATGCCAGCGCTCTGACAGCGACGGACAAGATCATCTTCACGCCAGAGGGCGCCACGCCGACGATCGTGTTGCCCGGCCCCGGCATTGTGCCCACCGTGAACACCACACCTTGAGAGAGTGTTTATGAAGAGCCTATCCCGATAGATGTCGGACTTCTTCGAGAAGTCCGACATCTGAGCGCCTGCCGAGATAGGCTCTAGAGGTGAAGCTGCCAGCCACGCGGCAGATGAATCCGCGCGCAATGGATGGCGAAGCCGGCCCTGGGCCGGCTTCGCTGCTTGTTGCCCGCGACTTTGCGCGCGAAGCGGACTTTGTCCGCGTCCGCAGTTGCCGGCGTTGCCCGGCTGTTTTCAAACCACTCGTTTAAGGTTGCGCCCCCGGCATCATGGTCAGCGCCAGCAAACAGGCCAGTTCGGCCAGCTCGCATAGCGCGCCGTACACATCGCCGGTCAGTCCGCCGCCCAGCCGGCCGGCTGCCCAGCGCCCGATCCCCATCGCTGCGCCGAACGCCGCGCCGATTGCAACCACCGCCTGCCATCCCAGCGCCACGGCGACGATCGCGGCGCTGACGGTCGCCACGACGATTTGCAGCCGGCCCAGCCCGGCGCGCATGTAAGCGCCCATGCCGCCGGGCCGCGCGTTTGGAAAAGCGCAGACCGCCAGGGCCATCGCCCAGCGCCCCGCTACCGGCGGCGCGATCAACCACACTGGCGGGATGCCGCCCAGCGCTGCCCATTTGCCCAGCAGCAACACCACGACGCCGACCACAGCCCACGAGCCGGCGCGCGGATCCTTCATGATCTCCAGACGCCGCTCTGGCGTGGTGGTTGCCAGCAGGCCATCGCACGAGTCGGCGAACCCATCGAGATGCAGGCCGCCGGTCAACACGACCCACGCGCCCAGTGTGATGAAGCGCGTCACATCCGGCGGCAGGAATGCAATCGAGGCGACGCCGGCCAGCAACAGGCCGATCGTCAGCCCCACCAGCGGAAACCAGGCGAAGATGCGCCCGGGCTGCTCGCTGGTGAACCAGCGCGCCGGCAGCACGGTGAGAAAGGCGAACGCGCTGGCCACATCCCGCAGCGCGTCGATGGCGCCGGCCCGTGCCCGGCGCGGGGAGTCTGTCTGCGCCATGCGCGTCCTACGCTTCCTTGTTCGACACGCCGGCTTCGGCGAAGGTAGCCATCTCGTCCAGCACTTTGCACGCCGCCTGGCAGATCGAGATGCCCAGCGCCGCGCCGGTGCCTTCTCCCAGTCGCAGGTCCAGATCGAACAGGGGCTGCAACCTTAAATGTTCGAAGATGGCGCGGTGGCCGATCTCGACCGAACGATGCGCGGCGATCATGTAGTCGCGCGCAGTTGGGGCGAGGCTGGCGGCAATCAGCGCCGCCGCGCCGGAGATGAACCCGTCCACCACGACCGGCGCGCGCGCTGCCGCCGTGCCCAGGATGACGCCGGCCAACCCGCCGATCTCGAAGCCTCCGACTTTGCTCAGCACATCCAGCCCGTCGGTCGGGTCGGGGCGATGGCGCGCCAGCGCCGCTTCAATCACGCTCACTTTGCGCGCCAAACCGGCGTCGTCAACCCCGCTGCCGCGCCCGGTGATCTCGCGCGCGGGCCGGCCGGTGAAGACGGCAGTGATGGCGCTGGAGGGGGTGGTGTTGCCGATGCCCATCTCGCCGGTGCCCAGAATGTCGCAGCCGCGCGCAATGGCAGCCTGCGCAATGCGGATGCCGGCCTCGATGGATTGACGGGCCTGTTCGCGCGTCATGGCCGGCTCGACCGAAAAGTCGCGTGTGCCATAGCCGATCTTGTTCACGATCAAGTCGTCGCTGGCCGGGAGATCGACTGCGACGCCCAGATCGGCCACGATGACCTCTGCGCCAACGTGGCGGGCCAGCACATTGATGCCCGCGCCGCCGCGCAGAAAGTTCAACACCATCTGCGCCGTGACTTCGACCGGAAAAGCGCTGACGCCCTGGCGGGCGATGCCGTGGTCGGCGGCGAGTGTGATGATGGCCGGCCGGCGCAGGGTGGGGCGGGCACGGCCGGTGATCCCGGCAATCTGAATGGACAGCGCTTCCAGCCGGCCCAGGCTGCCCGGCGGCTTGGTCAACTCATTTTGCCGTGATCGGGCTGCCTGCATGGCCGGCTCATCGAGCGGTTGAATCGAGCGGATGATGTTTTCAAGGTGTGTTGTCATGTGTTGTCTCTCTGAAGCTGGATGGGGGGGATGGGTGGCGCCGGTTTTGCTCGGCGTCATCTTTCATTTTGTGCCGTCTGTTGTTTGTTGTTTGTCGTCTGAGTGACTCGCCGCGCCGTGCTGCGGCGAAAAACAGAAAAGCCCGGCCTTCCATGCAGAAGGGCGGGCGAGCGAACGACTGACACACATGCGTTGCGCCGGGTCGAACGATGCGGATTGCATCTGTTGCGCCGGTGGCGGTTTTCAGGGCGCGCCAATCATGCTCCACCTCCTTGATCACGAGAAGGGCTGTTTGAGCGAGCAATCGAGGCAGGCGTCCTGGCTCTCGCCCAGTTAAAGTAGTCAGTAGTCAGTAGTCAGTAGTCAGAAGTCAGTAGTCAGAAGTCAGAAGTCAGTAGTCAGTAGTCAGTAGTCAGTAGTCAGTAGTCAGTAGTCGTTGATCTGGTTACTGACTACTTTGTACTGACTACTTTGTATTGACTACTTTGTACTGACTACTCTCCGAGCGATTACAGTTGCGGCACAGCGCTGGACTTCGCATGGGTGCGGCACCAGCTTCCGCCTTTGCGCCCTGGCATCCGGGCCTGTCGGGTCGCCTCGATGTGGCGCCGGTTTATGGGCCGGCGTCATCCCTATTCAGTTGTCGGACGGGGGGAATTATAGCGGTCAAGCGGGTAGAGGTCTGTGACCCTCCGGGCCGGCGCTATGCAAAGGCCGGATGCTCCGGCGCAAGCAGGTCATCGAGCCGCGCCATCTCCCCCGGCCAGTAACCCAGCGCCGCCAGTTGTTCCACTTCTTTGCACAGGGCCGCGTAGAACAAATGGAACCCGTCGCGCAGCCTGCGGTTGCGCTGATAGCGGCCCAGGATGCTGTGAATGGCCGCCAGGTAGCAGCGGGCCGGCTCCAGTTGAGAGAGCCGGCGCGCGAATCCCGGCTCGTTGCCATGCCATTTCGCCAGCGCCTCGGCAACGATCACCTCGGTTTCGAATGCAAGCTCGGCGGAGAAGTCCTGCAACTCAGCGTTGATCGCCAGCAGCGGCGCCGGCGAGCGCAGCGCGTACACCGCCTCGTTGTGGTCGTGGATTGCTTCGATTGTCGCGCCGTAGGTGAAAAACTCGATCCGCTTGTCCACGCGGTCGCTGACAATGATGCGCCCCAGACCGACCTGACGCCGCCCGTACAGCGGGTATTTCAGCCGGATGGTAGACCAGTTCAGCGAGTCGCCGCTCTCGCCCATTCTCAACTGGATGGCTTCGGGGTCGAAGTGCATTTCGGTCGGGATTTCGCGCATGGCGATAAGCAGCGTGTGATGGCCCGGCGCGTAGGGATATCGATCCGGCTCCAGGTGGTAACCCCAGTGCTCCATCATCCGCACAAGACTGGTTTCAGTTGCGTTTGCGTTCACGTCGTCCTCGATTCGCCCGTTTGTCCGGGTGCGCTGCGCCAAGTGTAGTCCTCCGCGCCAGGGGCCATCTATAATCAGACTGCATCGCGCGCGCCCGGCTCGCCGCATCGCGCCGGCTGAATGCGCCGATGCGGAGCGAGCAATGCTGGCGTTAATGAATGTCATCAGCGCGTTTGGTCTGGCCGGCGCGGCCGGCCTGAATGCGTACATTCCCCTGCTGATCGTGGCTGTTCTGGCGCGCGCAGAGGTCATCCAGTTGCAGCCGCCATTCGACGCGCTGTCCGAATGGTGGGTAATCGGCGTCCTGGTTGCGCTGCTGGCGATTGAGGTCGTTGTGGACAAAGTGCCCGGCGCCGATCACGTCAACGACGTGGCGCAGACTGTCGTTCGCCCGGCGGCCGGCGCGATCCTTTTCGCCGCCAACAGTGGCGTAATCACTGAGGTTAGCCCGCCGCTGGCGATCATTGTCGGCCTGCTCACCGCTGGCGTCGTGCACGGCGGCAAGGCAGTGGCGCGGCCGGCCATCAATGTGTCCACCGCAGGCGTGGGCGCGTCGGTCGTCAGTTTTCTGGAGGATGTCGTTTCGGCCGTGGGGGCGGCGCTGGCGATCCTGGCGCCGGCGCTCTTCGTTGTCTTCGTTGCCGCGATCGGTTACCTGGTGTATCGCGCCGTGCGCCGCTTCCGGCGCGCGCGTCGCCAGCCGCAGCGCCAGAATCAGCCGGTATGAGCGCGTGGAATCTGGCCGGCCACGCATGGGCCGCGCGCCGGCTGCAACGCTCCATCGAGACGGGTCAGGTGGCGCAGTCGCACCTGTTTGCCGGCCCCGAAAGCGTGGGCAAGGCGACGCTGGCGCTGGCATTTGCGCGCGCCCTCTTGTCGCTCGACGCAGGCGACCCGGCTCGCGCAGCCGGGCTGGTGGACCGGCTCAAACATCCCGATCTCTTCTGGGTCGAGCCTGAAGCCGGCGAATCGTCCATCAGGGTCGAGCAGGTGCGCGCGCTGCTGCATGCGTTATCTCTCTCGCCGGTCGAAAGCCGCTTTCGCGTGGCGGTGGTCAATGATGCGCATCTCGTCACCGACGGCGGCCAGAACGCGATCCTGAAAACGCTCGAAGAGCCGAACCCGGCGGCTGTGATTGTGCTGGTGGCGCCGCAACCTGGAGCGCTTTTGCCCACGATTGTGTCGCGCTGCCAGACGCTCACCCTGCGCCCGGTTCCGGCTGTGGAAATCGAACAGACTCTCCTGGCGCGCGGCGCCGAACCCGGCAAAGCTCACCTGCTGGCTCGGCTTGCGCGCGGCCGGCCGGGCTGGGCATTGCGCGCGCTGGCCGATGGCGAGCTGCTTTCGGCGCGCGAGCAACGACTGGCCGATTTGCGCGCGCTGCTGGCGGCGAACCGCACGAATCGCTTCGCCTATGCCGAGACGATGAGCAAAGCCGGGTTGCAGGCGGCGCGGGATGTGCTCGACGAATGGCTGTGGTATTGGCGCGATGTGGCGCGGGCGGCCAGCGATCCTGCCGGAGACCCGCCGGCCGGCGCATTGCTCAACATCGATTGCGCGGCATCCATCGCCGAACTGGCGCGGCGCGTGTCGCCGGCCGGCGCGGCGCGCGCGGCTCAGGCTATTGCGCGCGCCAGGGCTGCGCTCGAACAGAATGCCAGCCTGCGCCTGACATTCGACGCTTTGTTGCTCCAACTGCCTTCTGTGTGATGGCCGTCACACGACATCGCGCGCCCATAATGCGGCGCCACAATCCATGCCATGAGTCACGCTATGACCCGCGCCGATAGCTCTGACTTCGATCTGGCCGCCTTGCGCGGCAACCCATCCTTTGTGTGGCGCGCCGGGCAGGAACGCCGGCTTGCGCTGTTGAATCGTGTCGCGCCGCTGGCCGGCAGGCGCGTTCTCGTTGATGGTTGCGGCATCGGCATGTATGTGCGCGCCATTGCGCGCCATACCCCGCATGTGTTTGGCCTTGACATCGAGTTCGACCGTGTGCGTGAAGGGCGCGCCGGCGGGCTGGATGGATTGCTGAATGCTGTGTGCGAGCGGCTGCCGTTCCCCGATGAATCATTCGATGTGGTGTTCAGCCACGAGGTGCTCGAACACGTCAACGACGATCGCGCCGCCTGCCGCGAAATGGCGCGCGTGTTGCGGCCTGGCGGCCGGGCGGTGATATTTGTCCCCAACCGGCTGTACCCGTTCGAGACGCACGGCGTCTACTGGCGCGGCCGTTATCACTTTGGCAACAAGCCGTTTGTGAACTGGCTGCCCGACGCGGCGCGCAACCGGCTGGCGCCGCACGCGCGCGCTTACACGGTGCGCGGCCTGCTCGATCTGTTCGCCGGCGCCGGCCTGCGCCCCGCGCTGCTGACTCAGGTGTACCCGGGCTTCGACAATATCGTGGCGCGCTATGGCGCCGCCGGTCGTTTGTTGCGCCGCCTGATCCAGGCGTTGGAAGGCTCGCCGTTGCGGGCGTTCGGCCTGTCGCATTTGCTGGTGATGGAAAAGCCCGGCACCCGCGCGGGCGCAGTCGGCTAACTTGCAGACGCGCTGACGTTACGGCTGTGGCGCCGGCTCCGGGGGCGGGGCCGGCGTGGGGGTGTCGATCTCCACGATCACCGGCGTGGGCGAGGGCAGCGGGGTGGGCGAGGGGGCAATCAGCGCCGTGTCGCGCGTGGCTTCACCCGGCCATAGCTCCACCGCCGGCGGCGCGTCGTCGAACCAGCGACGATAGATGGCGGCCAGCGCGCCATCGCTCGCCATTTCCTGCAGGGTGAGGTTCACCAGATCGCGCAGCGCGGAATCGTTCGTCGGCACTGCGATGGCGATGGGCGCTGGGTTCAGCCGGTCGTTCAGCACGATGATGTCGCCCGACACGCGCGCCAGCGCCAGCAGCGTGACGCGCTCGGCGGCCACGCCCTGAATCCGGCCTTCGCGCAGGGCGGCCAGCGCGCTCGGCAGATCGGGGAACGGCACGGTGAGGAAGTTCGCCCCGCGCGCCCGTTTGGCCGCGTCGAGCGCCGCTGTGTCCGTCGTCTCCTGCACGATGCCGACGCGCGCGCCATTTAAGGATGTTAAATCGATGACGCCGGCTGTGTTGAGCGCGGCGACGCTGAGGCCGCTGATGTAGACGGGGATGCTGTGATCCATCAGACGCTCGCTGGCCTGGGTCTGCGCGATGTCGCCGATGGCGAGATCGATGGTGTCGTTGTCGAAGGCAGTTGCGGTCTGGCCGGCCGGCAGGGCGATGAACTGGGCGGCGGCAGGGTTCTGAAACCAGCGCCGGCTCAATTCGCGGCTCAGATCGACCATGTAGCCGATGGCCTGCCCGTTGGCGTCGAGCGTGGCGAGCGGGTCGGACTGCGCGTTGAAGCCGATGCGCACGCTGTTGGCGGCGCGCACCCGCTCGAACACGGCGCGCGGCGTGATGGTGTCGGGCAGGGCGGCCAGTTGCAGCTCGATCTGGCCGGGCAGCGCGGCGACCGCCGGCGCAGCTTCGCCGAACCAGCGCTGATAGGCTTCGGCGTAGAAACCGTCGTTGAGCATGGCGCTCAGGGTGATGTTGACCAGATCGGCCCAGTCGGAGTCGTTCTGCGGCAGCATGATGGCCACCGGCTGTTGTTGCAGCACGGCCAGCACCGCCAGCGCCCCGTTGCGCGCAGCCTCGGCGCGCAGCCGGCGCCAGCGACCGATCACGGCGTCCGTCTCGCCCTCCAGCAGCGACTGAATGGCGCTGGCATAGGATGAGGCAGATTGCAGCGTGACTGTCATGTTGTTGGCGATCTGCATCTGGCTTATGGCGGGGATGGAGGTTGCGTCGATGTAGGTGATGGCGCGCTGGGCCAGGCCCGGCACGTCGGCGAACGCGCCGGCGCGGATCAGGACAGCCTCACCGTCCTGCAGGTAGCTCAGGCTGAAGTCGGCGTAGGTTTCAGCCGGCTTCGTGTGCGCCAATCCGCCCAGCGCCAGGTCCACTTCCCGGTTTTGAATCCGGCGCAGGGCCGAGTTCGAGGTGACTTGCACAAACTCCACGTTGCGCGGGCTGCCCAGCCAGCGCCGCGCAAGTTCGCGGGCAATGTCCACATCCAGCCCCACCAGGTTGCCCTCCTCATCCACACTGGCGAGGGGCGGGGCGTCGAACCGGATGCCGACTCGGAGGGCGCTGCGCATCCTGACCAGCGCGGCGGTCGAAAGCGTGGGCGGCGGGGCGGTGGGCGTCGGGCCGTCGCCGGCCGGGATGGGCGTGGCGGCGATGCGGGCGATCGTGTCGCGCAAGTCAATCGATGGCAGCAGCGAGCAGGCGGGGGCCGTCAGGAGCAACAGCGCGCTCAACAGGCGGGCGGCGCGCCGGGAGGGAGATGAATTTGAATGACACATGCTATCGATGGCTCAGTATACCGGCGCGGAGCGCGCTAGAATCGCGCCCTATGCGCAATACACCTGTGGATGTGCACATTCAAAAAGCGACAGCCGGCGACGCAGACGCGCTGGCGGAACTCGTCTGCGCGCTGGCGGACTATGAGCAGTTATCGCGCCCGGAGCCGGCTGCATTGGAGCGCCTGGCGCGCGATGGTTTTGGGCCGGCCCCGCGCTTCGATGCCTGGCTGGCCTCCGCAGATGGACGGGCTGTTGGCTATGCCATCAGTTTCTTCACCTACTCGACTTTTCTGGCCATGCCCACGTTGTACCTGGAGGATTTGTTTGTGTTGCCCGATTACCGGTCGCTGGGCATTGGAAGAAGGCTTTTTCTGGCGTGCGCGCAGCATGGCTACGAGCAGGGCTGTGGCCGGATGGAATGGCAGGTGTTGAACTGGAACACGCCGGCCATCGCGTTCTATCAGCGCATGGGCGCGCGCCACATGCAGGAGTGGCAGCCGTTTCGCATGACGCGCGATCAGATAGGCGCGCTGATTGGCGAACTGCCCGGCAGCGAGACCCTCATTCGCCGGTGATCTCGACGGACTGGCCGGAGTTGAGCCGGAGAATCGTCACGCGCTGGTTCTGCGCAATCTCTTCGCGGTCGATATCGATTGTCAGGTTGCCGGCCTTGAGCGCCTCGGTAACCTGATCCAGGTTATCCACGCTGATGCCGAACTGGACGGCGCCATGCAGTTCGGCGTTGGCGTCGATCGCCCGCTGGAGCACCAGTTGCGCGCCCTCGGTTTGAAATACAACCACGTTCTCGTCTTCATAGGCGATGGGGATGCCGAGGATATTGGCAAACACGGCCCGATTGGATTCGAGGTCCTTTGACCAGAGGGCGACGTAACTGACCTGCGTTGTGTTCATACGAGTTCCTCATACACGGCGATGAGCTTATCCACGATTCTGATCCAACTGTAGTCCTCGGCGACGCAGGCGGCGCGATGACCCATTGCGCGCCGCAGCGCCTCATCTGACAGCAGTGCGCGCGCGGCGTTGGCCAGCGCCAGTGGATCTTTGGAGGGGACGCGCAGTCCTGTGCGATTGTGCCGCACCAATTGGCTCAATCCGCCCACATCCGACGCGATCACCGGCGTGCCGCAGGCCATGGCTTCGAGCGCCACCATTCCGAACGATTCGTAGTGCGACGGCATCACCAGGCAGTCTGCCGCGGCGTAGTAGAACTGCAGGGTTTCCTGGTCTCGCGCGCCGAGGAATGTGATGAGGTCGTTGAGGCCGAGTTCGCTGCGCAACGCGTGCAGGCGCGCCATTTCTTCATTGTCGCGCCGGCCCTGCTCGCTGGGATCCCCGCCAATGACGATCACGCACAGGTCGTCAAAGGCAGGATTGGCCTCGTGTTTGAGCAGGGCGATGGCGCGGAAGAGCGTGTCGATACCCTTCAGCGGCTCGATCCGGCCGGCGAACAGGATGATGCGATGATGCTGCGGCGCGCCGATAACCGACTTGGCATATGCCTGCTCGATGGGGTGGAAGCGCGATATATCAACACCCGGCGGCACGATGCGGATGCGGGAAACGTCGGCGCCATAGAAGCGCGTCAGTTGACGCTCTTCGACCGTGGTGTTGGCGGTGAGCCGGTCGGCGGCGGCGCACAGGTAGCGTTCATTGTTCAGCCGCTCCTCGCTTTCCATTTCCTGGGGGCGCTGCGCGATCTCGTTCTTGAGTTTGGCCAGCGTGTGAAATGTCTGCGCGAAGCGCGTGCCCCAGCATTTGCGGAGCGAATCGGCGACCAGACCCGACAGCCAGTAATGCGCGTGGATCACGTCGTACCCGGACGCGGGCGTGGTCTGTGGGCGGGCTGAAATAAGGCCGCGCCTCTCCTCGCTCGCAAAGTCGCACATCCAATCGGCGAATGCCGGCACATGCTGCAACAGGTCCTGCTTGGGCACAGGCGCTTCGGGGCCGGCCGGCACATGGATGACCCGCGCGTTGGGCGCAATGCGCGGGTCGATGCGCAGGGTCTGCGCGCTCTGGCTGCGGGTGAAGATATCGACTTCAATGTTGCGGCGAGCGAGCTCGCGGGCGGTTTCGCGGACGAACACGTTCATGCCGCCCGTGTCTTTCCCGCCCAGGGTGGCCAGCGGCGAGGTGTGAAAGCTGATCAGAGCAATGCGGCGCAAGGGCATACGAGTTGAGCAAGTATAGCCCGAACGGCGTTGGGGGTTGGGGGAACGGCCGAGCGTTCTGGATGCCTGGGTGGGGCAAGCCGCCGGCTTGCCCCACTACATGTCACGCGACTGGCTCGCGCCGGATGAGCGCCCGGCTGATCTGGTTGTGCCGCTCGATCACGCGCGGAAGATTGAGCGTGAGCAGCCGGCCCTGTTCGATGACGATGCGCCCGTCGATCATACTGAAATCGACGCCGCGCGGGGCGCAGAACACGACCGCCGCCAGCGGATCGTGCAGCGCGCCGGCGTACTCCAGCCGGTTGAGGTTGATGGCGATCAGGTCTGCCGAGCAACCGACTTCGATGCGGCCGATGTCATCGCGCCCAAGCACAGCCGCGCCGCCCCGCGTTGCCAGCCACAGCGCTTCATACGCGCCCAGCGCAGATTGGCCGCCGGCGCTGTCATCAGCCGAGGCCAGGCGCGACACGAGCATGGCCTGTCGGGCTTCTGCGAGCAGGTGCCCGCTGTCGTTGCTGGCGCTGCCATCCACGCCCAGGCCAACCTTCATACCCGCGCCGAGCATGAGGCGCGCCGGCGCAATGCCGGAAGCCAGTCGCATGTTGCTGCTGGGGCAGTGGGCGACGCCGCAGCCGTGCTGCGTCATGCGCTGAATGTCGCCGGCGTTGAAATGCACCCCATGCGCGTACCACACGTCGCTGCCCAGCCAGTCCACCGACGCCGCATAGTCCAGCGGGCGCATGCCGAACTGAGCGATGCAGTAGTCGTCCTCGTCGCGCGTTTCGGCCAGATGGGTGTGCAGCATCACGCCGTAGCTGCGGGCCAATGCGGCGCACTCGCGCATCAGGCCGGTTGTGACGGAGAACGGCGAGCAGGGGGCGAGAGCGACGCGCAGCATGGCATGCCGCGCGGGGTCGTGCCAGGTCTCGATAGCGCGCCGGCTGTCGCGCAGGATATCCGGCTCGCGCTCGGTTGCCCTGTCGGGGGGCAGGCCGCCCTGGGATTCGCCCAGAGACATCGCGCCACGTGTGGCATGGAAACGGACGCCGATCTCGCGCGCGGCGCGGATTTCGTCGTCGATCCGGCAATCGTTGGGATAGAGGTACAGGTGGTCGCTCGATGTGGTGCAGCCGCTCAGCATCAGCTCCGCGAGGCCGGTCAGGGCGCTGACGTACACCGCTTCGGAAGTCAGCCCGAGCCAGATGGGATAGAGCGTCTTCAGCCAGTCGAACAGGCCGCTGTCCTGGGCGACGGCGCGGGTGAGCGTTTGATAGAGGTGATGGTGCGTGTTGATCAGGCCGGGCAGAACGATGTGGTCGCGCAGGCTGATGGTGATGTCGGCCGGCTTGTCAGTCAGCGCCTGTTTGCCGGCGGTCGATGGGCCGATCCATTCGATGACGCCGTGGCCGGCGGCATTCGGCGCAACCAGGATGGCGGCATCGCGCAGGGTGTCTATCGATCCGCGCAGATTGGCCGATGGGGCCGGGCCGCTCATCGTGGCCAGCGTGTGGATGTCGGTCAGCAGGATGCGCGCCAGGGGTTATAGCTCCTCGCCGAAACGCGGACTGTAACGGCGGAACACCACGAATCCGACGATCAGAATGATGATAGAGGTCGCCGTTGTTCTGAGCCAGAAGTCGAGCGCGGTGATACGCCCGTGATACATCAACTCCTGAAAGATGTTGACCATGGAGGCCATCGGGTTCAACCGTCGCACCCACAACGCCAGGTCAATGACCTGTTCGCCGATCATGATGGGCCGCGCCTGGCTGATGTCGTAGAAGATAGGCGTCATGAAGAACCAGGCAAGCATCACCAGATCGAGGATGAATTGCGTGTCGCGGTAGAACACGTTCACCGTCGAGAAGATGAAGGCCAGCCCAATGCTGAACGTGCCCTGAATGAGCAGGGCGATCGGGATAAGCAGCAGCGTGGTGTGAAGGGGGTGGCCCGACACGAGGCAGACGATGATGAACATCGGCAGAGCAAACAGGAAGTTGGCCACTGCTGAGATGACCACTGACACGGGGAGCAGGATGCGGGGGAAGTAGACCTTCTTGACCAGGCCGCTGTTTGCCAGGATGCTGCCTGTGCCGCCGACTACCGAGCCGGAGAAGAATGTCCAGGCCAGATAGCCGGAGAGAATGTAAATGTTGTAATGCGGCTTGTCGGCGGGGCCTTTGTTGATGATGACGAAGGCGAATGTCAGAACGGCCATCATGCCCAGCGGCTGCAGGAATGACCAGAGGATGCCGAATGCGGAGTTCTTGTAGCGCGCTTTCAGGTCTCGCACGACGAGCATTCTCAGCAAATGCCGGTAACGCCATAGCTCGGCGAACTCAGATGTGATCGTGCTCATACGTTGTGTTGTGAACGGTGTCGGACTGGGATATTGGTCGCCGGGAACGGCGATCGAGCATCTGCTGATAGTAGCCGGCCAGCAACAGACCGGTTTTGCGCCAGCTAAAGGATTGCTCGGCGCGTTCCCGCAGCAGGCGGCCGATGTCGCGCCGGCGCTGCGGCTGGTTGATGAGTTCGGCGACCCTGGCCGCCAGTTGTTCCTGGTTTCCCACTTCAGCGTACAGCCCCAGGTTGCCCAGGTATTGCGCCTGCCCCGGCGTGTCGTATGCAACGGTTGGCAGACCCATGGCCATGTAGTTCAACACCTTGCCGCTGCCCTCGGTCAGTGAGAGCTTGGGCGCGATGGCGATGTCTCCCAGCGCCAGCATGCGCGGCGCGTCAGGGTAGGGCACGCGGCCCGTGAACACGATTTCCTGTGAGACGCCCCGGCCGGCCGCCAGTTGTCGCCAGTGCTCTACGCCGGGATAGCCCATCACCAGCCAGCGCGCCTGTTGTCCCTGTGACTTGAGCCGGGCAGCGGCGTCGATGATGTGCTCGATGCCCTGATGCCGCGCCAGCAGGCCGAGGAATACGATGACAGTCTCGGATTCGCCGATGCCCCAGGCGGCGCGCAGGGCGGCGCGATCGGCCGGCGATAGCACATCCGGCCGGAAGGCGTCTGTGTTGACTGCGTCGACCAGCGGGTAGATCGGTTTGCGCGGGCCTAACTCGGCGCGCAGCACCTCGGCCGCGCGCAGTGTGCTGGTGAAAATGGCGTCGGGGAGGCGATTGGCCAGCCCCTCCACCCACCGCCAGAAGCGCAGCGCCAACGGATTGTCACTGCGCATGAATCCGTGCTGGGTCATCTCGTCGGTCAGGCTGCCCTGGTAGTCGAAACAGACAGGGATGTCCCACGGTTTGCCGAGCACGCTGCCGATCAACGCGCCCTCGTGCAAATGGGCGTGAATCAGGTCGAAGCGATTGCGCGCCAGCACGCGCAGCAGGCGCACCGACAGCAGCGCGTCGAATGCAAACTTGTGGCGCGACGAGCCGACTTCGTAGTTGGCGCGCCAGGGTGTGGGCGCAGTGCGAATGATGCGGAAGCCCGGAACGTCCTGACCTTTGAAGTAGGTCAGGATGGTTACTTGGTGCCCGTGCGCCTTGAGCGCCCGGGCCTCCTCCAGGATGCGCACATGACACCCATAGTCCCCGAAGAAGGAGGTTGGGGCCAGGCTGAGGATGCGCAGTGGCGGCCCGCTCCTGGCCGGCGCCTGGGCAGGCAGTCTCGGTTGTGGCGTTCCGGTCGAAACGTTCATGGATACGGTTGCGCGCCGGAAGCTGGCTAGGGCTGCTTGCCGGTCTTCGAGTCCGCGTCTGGCGCCGGGTTTTGCAGTCGCGAGGCCAGCCGGCTTCCGATCAGCGAGCCGAGCAAACTGGGTTTCTCGACCGGCACTCTGGTTGCGCCGTCGTCGCGGCCGCGGCGCCAGTCGGCCAGCCAGCGCAGCCGTTGCTCGCGGGCCTGGGTGAGCATGGCTTTCACGGCGCCGGCGTCGCCGGTTCGCGCAGCCTCGCGCAGCGCCACCATCTGCATGATGAGCTGGTTCAGCCAGTATTCAGCCGACTCCGGCTGCGAGAGCAGGGCATTGGTCAGTTCGATGTCCTGCATCGACTCGATCTGGCTGGTCATGCGCTCGAAGGCTGTGCCCGCCATCCACTTGCGCTCGCGCCAGGCCTCGTCACCGGTGACGGCCAGCATCAGCGCGCTGCTCAACGCGAAGGGCAACGCTTCGACCGACAACCTCAGCCCGTCGTGCTCCACGGCGTCCATGAAGATGGGCGTCGCGCCGAGGGTCTGGGCCAGGCCGGCCATGCTGTCGATATCGCGCGATTGCGTTCCCGCCGCCGGCGTCAAGGTCCATATCGCGCCCTTGAAAACATCCGGTGTAAGGGTTTCCAGATTGGCCAGGGCGGGGGCGCGCTCCGGGGCGAACACGATATCGCTGCTGATGTACGCGGCGCGCGCCGGCGTCGCGCGGGCAGCCTTGTCGAGGATCGGTTTTTTCAGCGCGCTCGTGTCGGTCACAATCGCGCCTTCAATCAAGTCGGGCGCGATCGCTTTCAGGGTTGGCTCAATGGCGTCCTGGGGAATCGCCAGAATGACCAGTTGGGCTTTCTCGCAGGCCGATGGCAGATTCCAGTTGCTGCGGTCGATGGCCTTGAGTTTTTCAGCCCGCCGCGCGGCCGATCCGTCCTTGTCGTGGCCGATGATCTCGATGTCTTTGGCCGCGCCGCGAATGGCGATGCCCAGCGCGGTGCCGATGGCGCCGCAGCCGACAATGGTGATGCGTGTCTTGCTCATGCAGGTGTGCCCCTCCGGGCGTATGGCCGGGTTAGTAGCCGAGCAGAAAGCCGGCGATGATGTTGGCCGGCTGCGCGATGACAGGCCCCATCAGTCGAGGCGAAAGCGCGAAGAGCGCCATCAGAATGAACACGCCATAGCGCTCCAGTTGGTCGAAGATCGGCGTTGCCGAGTCGGGCAGTAGCGCGGCAAGGATGCGCGAGCCATCGAGCGGCGGCACCGGAATCAGGTTGAACAGCGCCAGATACAAATTCAGAATGACTGCCAGATAGGCCGCAATGTCGATGAGACGGGCGGTGTCGTAGGGCAGCTCCGCCAGCACTGTGGCGTTCAGGGCGCGGTAGACCAGCCCAAACCCAGCGGCCAGCGCCAGATTGGAGAGCGGCCCCGCCAGCGCCACCAGACCGTGGCTGACTTTGACGCTGCCCGTGAGCCGGTTCAGATTCACCGGCACTGGTTTGGCCCAGCCGAATCCGAAAAGCAGAAACACGATTGAACCAATCGGGTCGAGATGGGCAAACGGGTTCAGGGTGATGCGCCCCAGTCGCTGCGCGGTGTCATCGCCCAGCCGATAAGCCACGGCTGCATGCGCCAGCTCGTGGATGGGAAAGCAGATCAGCAGCAGGATCAGGGCGACCAGGAGCGCAGCGATGAAAACAACAGGTTCGCCACTGGAGACAGCCTGGAGCATCTGGAGCAAGGGACCATTCATATCGCGCGTGCATTATAGCCGCTTGATTTCGCCGGCCTGATGCGCGGGTGTATTTCTCTGTGGGGGCATGTTGCCCGGCTTTTGCAAAGTCTGTGGGCGTGTGTGGGGAGTTGAAGCGCAGCACCGTCATGCCCGCGCAGTGCCCCTGTGTAGCGCGCGGATTTATCCCGCGCAACGAGCGCGCGCAACAAGCGCGCGCAACGGCTCGGATTGCCCCTGCTGGGAAATGCCTTCCGCATTTTCCGGTGTGCCAATTGGCCTACAAAGCAGGGCAAGCCCGGCGGCTTGCCCTACAGGCATACCCACTGCGCGCAACACTCTCTGCCGGGGAATTTGCCCCCGCCGGGAAATGCACTCTGATGCGCCCTCGGTAAGGTGTGTTCCACAGGGGGGGCGCGATTGACCTGTCCGTCAGCGGCGCGTGGTCATTGTCAGATAAAAGTAGGCGAATCCCAGTGTGAACAGCAGCGCCAGGGTGATCGTGGGCCATCCAAGCCCGGTCAAAAGACCCTGCCCCTGCGCAGTCAGCAGCACGACAAACACCAGGCCGTTGGCGGTCATGTTCCCCATGGCGATTGCCCGATGGGCGGTTGTGTCCGTGACGGACACAGCGGCCCAGTTCAGCACCGCTGCGCCGAGGCAAACTGCTCCCAGCAGCCGGGATACCAGAACGCCGGCGCGACCCGGACCGAGGCCATAGAACGGGAGCACCTGGTCGGGCACAAACATCAACCCGATACCGAACAGGCTGGTGAAGATCGTGCTCAGCAACAACAAGTGGCTCAGCTTCATCCATGTGTCTCCACGCCCCCCGGCTCGTGCGCGCGCCCGACGCGCGCCGGCTGTGTCATGCGCGCGCCTTCCTGCGCGTTCCGGGCAGCGAGGCCCGCTGCGGCAGTTGCGCGGACGATCCATCGATGGCTCTCGCAGCGCGATTGAAGTCCACCACCAGCGCGCTGTGGATGTGCAGCGCGTCGATGGTTGCAGTGAGCAGACCGCGCGACCATTTCCACGTCAGCCCCTCATGATCGGGTTCGAGCGTGACTGATGCCGGGCGCTTGTCGCACTGCGCGCGCACGGTGATCGGTCCGACAACCGGCACATCCTCCACACACGGATTCACCGGCGACAACGGGTTCGAGGAGCCGGTGTTGACCAGATGAATGAGGGTCTGCCCCGGCTTTTCGCGCACGGTCAGTTGCACCCAGGGCGGCGCGTCGATCTCCACCGGCATCGGCCCGGCGAGCGCCCGCAACACGTCGCCGGCGAACGAACGAATGCGCGGATAGCGATAGTCGGCATAGACGGCGGCAATGGGGCCGTAGATCGCCGCGATGTAGCCTTTGCCCAGTTTGCGCAGCGTGGCTGCCGGATTGCGCGTCGCGCCGCGCTTTGGCTCCTGATTCCTGAGCAGGGGCGCGAGCGACCTGGCGCCGGCGGTCTTCACCCGCAGCCATGAGCCGCCCACATTCACCGCGCCGTCATCCGCCGGCACGAACACCACTTCATCCTTTGGATCGCCCTCGGCGCGCACGCCGAGCGTCTGCTCGCCAAAATCGGCTGCGATGTGGCTGCCGGTGAGCAGCAGCCGGCCGCCCTGTTTCACCCAGTCGATCAACTGCTGCCTGAGTTCCGCCGGCAGATGGGTCTGCTCGGCGACGACGATGACTTTGTATCCCGCGCCGGATTGCGCCTGGGCGTCGGTCAGTCTCGCTTGCAGCGTGGTTTCGTTCACCACGTCGGCGTGATAGTGATTGTCGAGCAGCAGCGCCAGCGCGCCGGTCAACGTGCGCGCCGGCTGCCCCTCGTTGTAGATCGACACCGTGCCCTCCGGGTGATTGTTGGCGTAGAAACTGCTCTGGCTGTGGAGCAGGGCGACGTGTCGGGCGGAGGTCGATCCCTGGCACACGGCCTGCCGCGCGCGCATGAAACGCCCGACTTCGGCGAACACGTCCATGTGCCAGTCGACGATGCGGCCATTGCGCACCGGCGTGTCGTAGATCTGGTATGCGCCGCCGTTAGCGGCTACCAGCGCCCCCTCGACCTTGAGGATGGCGGCCGATTTGGTGGTCCATTTGGCCTTGCCCATCGGGCCGGCAGTGGTGAAGCCCCACGCCATCAAGTCCCAGGGCAGGCCCCGGCTGTCCATGAACTTGCCTTCCAGCACGGCGCTGTCGAGGCCGAATGCCCAGGTGAAATCGCCGCTCAGGTAGTCCACCGGCGCGGTTACGTCGTCGGGCATGCGCACGGTGTAGGCCCAGTTCGAGCAGACGGTGAAGGCCGGCTTGTGCGCGTGCAGCGCATCGGCGTAGCGGGTCAGGTACTGCTCGAACTGCCAACGGTTGAAGGCCATGTACTCGGCCCACAGCGGGTCATCCGGTTTGCGCGGCACATCGGCTTCGGAGTAGTCTGGCTTGTCGGACAGGCCGCGCGCTTTGACATGCTCGACGAATGGCCTGACGGTCCAGTCGCTCCAGTCCGGCGCGGCGGCCCAGCACTCGCCATCGACCCACACGCCGTCGATGTCATACCAGTCGATGACCTCTTTCAACTGCGGAATGAGCAATTGCTCGGCATACGGGCTGGCGGCGGCCATGGCGTGCGGGTTCCAGCCCTCGCCGCCGCAGAGCGACCCGTCGGCCTTGCGCCGCGCCCATTCCGGGTGCAGCTTCCATTGCACCTGATCCCACGTGCCGGAGTAGTGCACCACGATGGGGATGCCCAGATCGTGCGCCACGTTGCTCCAGATTTTGAGCGCGTCTTTCACGATGCCGGGCGAGGCCACGCCGACCTGGGTGGGGTAGCTGGTGTAGCCGGGGTGGCCCTTGCAATCGTATTGCACCCAGTCGGGGGCGACCCTGGCGATCTCGGCGCGGATGTGGTTGTAGGTCGTCTCGGCGCCCAGCTCGGTGTCATGCTCGTTCGCGTGCAGATCGAAGTGCAAGCCAAAAAAAACGTTGCGATGCCAGTTGGGTCGTTCCATGAGTGCTCCTGAAGGATCGTGATTCGCGCTCATACGAGAGCGTGTATAGAATGCGTCGAGGCCAGAATGTACCATCGGAACGGCTTTCATGGGAAAGCGCCGGGCCGGGCCGGCAGGAGGTCAGTGTGAAAGGTGTCTTGAAAATCGGCGTGGCCGGCTATCTGCCGGCGGATTGGCGGAGGATCGACGCGGCGGCGACGCGGCGCGTGCGAGAAGCCGGCTTCAGCGGCGCGCACATTTTCGTGGATCGGCCGCTGGAAGCAGACTTAAGCGAATTCAAGCGCGTCAAGCGGGCGTATGACGAAGCCGGCCTGGTTGTAGCGCAGACGAACGGCTGGTACGAATGCCTGATCAACCCGGATGAGGCGACGCGCGCCGAGGGAATCAGGGGCCTGTCTCAATTAGTTCGCATAGGCAGGGTGCTGGACACGCGCTTCACCTATGTCCGGCCGGGCAGCATCAACCCAAACGGACACTGGTGGCCGCACCCGGAGAATCATGCGCCACAGACATTCGACCGGCTGGTGGACAGCCTGAAAAAAGTCTGCCGCGTAGCCGAGGCCGAGGGCGTGTTGCTGGGAATCGAAGGGCATGTGGTCTCGACGCTCGACACGCCGCAGCGTGTCCGCGATGCGCTCGACGCCGTTGGATCGCCGGCGCTCAAGTTCAATATGGACCCGGTGAACTTTGTGGGCACGGTGCGCGACGTTCACGACACCAGCCGCGTCATCAACGCGCTGTTTGATACGCTGGGCACAGACATGATCGCGCTGCATGCCAAGGACTGCGCCGTTCAGGACGCCCACATCGTCCACATCGTGGAGGTCGTGCCGGGCGCCGGCACAATGAATTATGAGTTGCTGATGCGGCGGTGGTTGGAATGTTGCCCGGATGGCTACTTCCTGATCGAACATTTGCCCGACGATAAGGTGTTGATCGCGCTGGAATTCATCCGCCGCAAAGCCGACGCGCTGGGCATTGCGCTGGAGTAGGCGTTGTCCACAAGTCTTTCACAACTGCCCGAAATTGCCGAATCACCAGGCGCCGGTGAAGCGGGCCTGGTGATAGACTGTTTGCAAACCTGCAGGAGAGGAATGACAAGATGGCATTGAAAATCGGTGTCGTGGGGCTGCGTGGCATCGGCAATCAGCATGCGGATTGCTACGCCAAAGACCCCCTCGCAAAGCTGGTCGCGGTGTGCGACGTGATCAAGGAGCGCGCCGACAAAGCCGCCGCGCGTTTCGGCGTCAAAGCCTATTACAGCCTAAAGGACATGCTGGCCAACGAAGATCTGGACATTGTCGATGTGACCACCGGCGGCCACGAGAACGGGAGCTGGCACTACGAGCCGGCTATGGAGGCCATGGCCGCCGGCAAGCACGTGCTGGTCGAGAAGCCCATCTCCAACGACATCCACGAGGCGCGCGAGATGGTGCGCTTCGCCGCCGAGCAGGATGTCTACCTGGGCTGCAACCTCAACCACTACTTCACGCCTACCGCCGAGAAGGCCCGCCAGTACATGGACGAGGGCAAAGTGGGCGAGCCGGTGTATGTGCTGCACAAGGTCGGCTTCAACGGCGGCGAGGAACTCTACTCGCCCAATGCGTCCACGCGCTTCAAGGGCTTCCCCTACGCGCACCTGAAGGCGTTTCTGGCCCACCCGTTTGCCGTGACGCGCTACTTCTGCGGCGACATCACGCACATCCAGGCGTTTGTGGACCGGCCCAGCTTCCGCCGGCGCGCGGGCGACGCCATGTTGTCGATCGCCGGCGTCAACCTGCGTTTTGAAAACGGCGCGGTGGGCTACCTGCTCAGCCAGCGCGGCGACGCGGCCTATGGCCTGGGCGGCTGGTGGAGCTTCGAGATGGCCGGCACGCGCGGCACGTTCTGCATCGAGAACTGCATCGAAAAGTTCACCTTCTGGCCGGCCCCCACGCCGGCCAACCCGGCCACCATGGGTCAGGTGAAGCCGAGCGAAGAGTACAACAGCGGCATCGCCGACTTTGGCCAGACCTTCCCACGCCGGCTGCACGCCTTCCTCGAAGATGTGACCAACGGCGTGCCGAAAGAGACGATCCGCGCTTCGGGCCGCGACGCCCTGGCGACGCTGGAGTACACCTTCGCCGTGATCGAGTCGTATGAAAGCGGCGGAGAGATGGTGCGCCCGGCCCCGCTGCCCACGCTCAAGGGCGACCCGAAGACTGAACTTGACTGAAGCCGGTCGCAGGGTGTAGGGCAAGCCGCCGGGCAAGCCGCCGGGCAAGCCGCCGGCTTGCTCTACTCCGCCTCACCGAATGACCGACCGGGGCGTCGCCTCGATGCGTTTGACCACGGTCTTCTCGCGGTCGAGCATCTCGCCGACCTGCGGGCCGATCTCGTTCTTCCAGGTGTCCGTTTCGTAGACGGCCTTGTATAGCGCCTCGCGCTGCGCCTCGCTGTCGAAGCGGCGCAGCCACACGTACAGCGACTCGTCTTCCTGGCCGACGAAACTGCCAACGACAACCATGCCCTTCGACACCTGGAAGGGGATGATGACCTCCTCCATGAAACGCACCCAGCGCTCGCGCTGGCCCGGCTTGATGTGGTATTCGCGCAGTTCAAAAAACATGACAGACTCCTGGATTGTGCAGGATGATGCAATGGCGTCGCGATGACGCCGGCATCACGGACATAGTCCGCGCTGCCTGATTCTACAGGTCGCGCGATGTCTTTACCCGTGTGGCACACGATGATGGAACAGACCGCATTTCGCGCAGAGGCGCTGGACTTGCGGCGCGAAATTGTGAGCAACGCGATCCCGGCGTTGATCCTGTTGGGTTGGCTGGGCACGATCCTGGCGCTGTTTGCTTCCATGCGAACGATCGCCTGGACGCAGATCGGACTGCATCTGGGCGTGCTG
>CALBEF010000107.1 GCA_937927775.1 uncultured Anaerolineae bacterium
CCCACGACCGTTGTAGTCGGGTCAGCAGCCAGCGTCACCGTCGTCGGGGGCGCCGCTTCAAAGTCATACAGCGTGACCTGGCTGCCCACGCCGATGCGCAGGCCGTCGGCATAGCCGACGCCGGTCGAGCTGCCGCCGCCGGCGCGGATGCCCACGAAGCCCAGCGGCGCGCCTAAGAAGTCGCCGGGGTGAATGGCCGCGTTGGGATAGGCCGCCACGACCTGCGCGAAGGTGCAGGGGGAGGAGAAAGTGCAGGCCGTTGCGCCGGTCAGGGTCGTGTACCAGCGCGGCGTCGGGTCATTGCGCGCGTCCACGGTATGCCACGTGTCCGGCGCAAGGCCGCCCGGCGAATACACCAGCCGGCCGCGGAAGCCGGCGTTGTTGTCGGTCACGTCGTCGTCCCAGCCGATGTTGATGTAGGGCGTCTGGGCGTTGGTGGACGGGATGCGCAACTGATACTCGAAGACGCTGATGTCGCTCAGCAGCGTGCCGGTGAAGATCGGCGAGACATACATGTGCCGCCAGGCGACATCGGTGATGGCCAGGCGCGCGCTGGCCTCACCCAGGGTCGGAGCAGGCGGCGGCAGCACGATGTCGAATGGCACGATGTATGCGTCAGGCCCGACCGTCTCAGTGATGTAGGCCCAGCCGTTGGTGAGCACCGGCGTCACGGTGATCACCGTAGTGGCCGGCGTGATGGTGTTCGTAAAGGTGCAGGTGATCGTGCCGTGTAGGCCCAGCGCAACCGCGATGCTGTCGCTGCCCGTCTCTCCGGTGGAGCAGGCAGAAGTTGCGACGTAGCCGAGCTTGGCCGTCTCGGTGATGAAGGCTTGGCCGAAGTTGAGGCCGGGGAAGGCAATCGAGCCGCCGGCGGCTGGCAAGGTGAAGACCAGCGTGCCGGTGGGCACGGTCGCCGTGAAGGCCCAAGCGGTGGTGGGCGTGATCGGGCCGACGACCACCTTCTCGATCACCAGCGTCGTCCCGCTGCACGGGCCGTTCAGGTCCGCGCTGGTCAGCCAGGGGTTGTAGGCGACCCCGTTTGGCCCCTGGAACACCGCATCGCCGCTGCCGGGGCCGTCGCCGCTGGGGCCATTTGCCGCGCCATACCAGTTGCACGCGGCTGCCACCGCAGCGCCGACGGCATCCTGGAAGATGCCGGCGCCGGTGTTGCTGACGATGGCGTTGCGCGTCACGGTGAAGCCCAATGCGCCGCCGAGGACTTGCACACCGGTGATGTTTTGCGTGAATAGGTTGAGCGTCGCGGTGAGGTTGCCGCCGCCGCCCGTGCCGAAGAGCAGGCCGATGTCGTTGTTCGAGACGGTATTGGAGACCACATCCGCGTCGCCAAAATTCTGGGCAAAGATGCCGACGTTCGCGCCGGTCACGACGTTGCCGGAGAACAGCCCGCTAGTGGAGACCATGAAGTACAGCGCCTCCTGGCCGCCGGTGATCGTGTTCGTCAGCGCCTGCAGCACGCCCAGACCGGTCGCGCGCAGACCGTTGAGGGTGTGGCCCTGCAGCGCGTTGCCTCTTGTGAGAGCGGCGCCGAGGTTGCTCAGGCGCAAACCATACTGCCCGCCTTGCGCATCCACCGCGTTATCCTCCAAAAGCACATTGCCTGCGTTTTGAACAAGCACGCCCTCTGCGCTCACCTTCTCGATCTGGTTGCCGAAGACCTGCGCACTGCCGAAGCCGGTAAGCGAGATGCCGGTCGTGTGGCTGATCACCTGGTTGCCTTCGATCAGGAAGGCGTCGCCATTGCCGGCGAAGATGCCCACCCCTGCGCTGTTGCTCACCACGTTGTTCGTCACCGTGACGTTGGCGCTGGACGCTACGTGGATAGCGCCGCCGGCAGCCCCCACGTCCTCCACGTGGTTGTTGGCGATCAGCAGATGCACATCGCCGCTGCCGGCGCCGATGAAGATGGCCTCTCCACCCACGTTGCGCACCGTGTTGCTGATGATTTGATTCCCCACGCCCTGGCCGGGGCTATTGATGATCTGAATGCCCCGGTCGCTGGGATGGTTCAGCACAAGGTTGCCGCTGATGAGGTTGAAGCTGTTGCTGAGGACGGGCGAAGGGATGAGCGGCAGCGCATTCGGCGCAAAGTAAATGCCGTATGAGGCATTGTCGCGAATCTCGTTGCTTTCCACGCGATTGTTGTTCGCGCCGGCCAGCCGCACGCCGGCGATGCCGTTGCGCATCACGTTGCCGACGACCTGGCTATCCTCCACGAAGAGGCCCACGACGGCGTAGCCGCTGGCGGTGAACACGTTCCCGCTGACCAGCACATCGGTGATCGGCAGCGTCGTGGTCACGCCGTTCATGCCGACGCCGACGCTGGTGATGACGTTGGTCAGCGTCAGCACGCTGTTCTGCACCACATGGCTGTGGCCGCCCAGCAATGTCACGACTTGGGCGAAGTTCGAGATGTGGACATTCAGCACTTTCAGGCCGGTGACGCCGAACGTCGTCGTGATGCCCACGTCGCTGCCGGTGCCGTTGACGGAAGTGTTGCTGATGGTGACGTTGCTCTGCGTGACCACGATGCCGGGCGAGAGCGACTGGATCACGGTCTGGCCCGGCCCCGCGCCGACGATGGTGATCTGCTTTGTCACCGTGATGGTGCCCGTGAAAGTGCCGGCGCTCACCTGCAGCGTGTGGCCGTCCTGCGTGGCCGGGTCGCTGATGGCCGACTGAATGTCCAGGTAACCCGTGCCGGTGTCGGGGTTCAGCACGCACCCGCGATAGTAGAAGATGCGGTTGAAGAATAAGTCAGCGTCTGGGCCGCTGCCGGCATTAGCGTTGAACAGGCGCAAGCGGCTGATGGGGCCGGGGTTGCTGCGCAGGTTGCCACTCACCGTGGCGCTGGCGCCGTCCACCAGCCGGATCAGCGTCGCCTGGTAAGTGGAGGCGGTCGTCTGCGTGATGATCACCCGCACGCCTTCGCGGGTGAAGCCGACGCCGGACGCGATCGGCGCGTCGCCGTGCACGGTGTATTGCATGGCGCCGCCGACGAAATAGACTTCGAGCAGTTCCTGGCCGCTGGAGTTTTGCAGCGCGAAGCCAACCGTGCCACCGAATTGCACGTTGCCGTTATCCATCCAGATTTCAAACACGCTGCCCGGCGTAAACGGCTGGTCAAAATCGCGGATGGCCTCAGTCGTCTGCCCGCTGTTGGCATACAGCCCCCAGGCACGATTGCCGGGTGTAGTGTTGACATCGCCGTCGCCGTTCGTGTCGCCGCTCATGCCGTTATTGCCGGTCGAGCCGCCCACGAAGTGGCCGTTCTGGGAAGGGTTGGATGAAGTCGTTTGGAGCGTCCACGCGCCCATGCCAAAGCCGCCGTTGTCGCCGGTGGTCCATTGAGGGTCGTAGGCCGAGTCGCTCGCAGTGTCCGAGGCGGCGGGCGGCGGCAGTAGCGGCAGTAGGGCGTGCGCCTGCTGTAGGCTGCCGAGCAGCAGCGCCAGACAGACGCCCGCGCCGACGGTTATATAGGATGCAGCATTGCGCATCGGTCGAGATGCGAACAAATTCATGTTGAACCTCCTAAAGTCGCGCTTGACTGCTTCGTGTGCTTTTCGTCTGTCGTCAAAAGGTTCAGGTTATCTTACCCCTCGAACACCCAGCATACTACCGACAAGGCTTCTCGGCAAACCGCTGCATGGCACCGCGCTGCCGAACAATTTCTTACAGCGCTGCGCCGTCATCCAGGCGCGCCTGCTGCGACTCAGCGTAGGCCGCGCGCCAACCGGCGCTCTTCCGGCAGCGCCGGCAAATCCGCCAATCGGCCCGAACTTGCGCGCTTGCAGCGTCTGTTTG
Organism: uncultured Anaerolineae bacterium; assembly: GCA_937927775.1. Taxonomy (GTDB): domain Bacteria; phylum Chloroflexota; class Anaerolineae; order J036; family Brachytrichaceae; genus Roseilinea. Next base: position 3,823 of record CALBEF010000107.1, read on the forward strand.
TCCACATAGGCCAGCAACGCTTCGGGGGCGTATTGCGCGAACAAGAAGGCCGTGTAAACCGCACGCGAGTGCGGCTGCGCAGAACGGCGTTGCGCGTTTAATGAGCGGCAAACCACGCTTGCCGCAGCGCTTCCAGCGCGTCCAGGCCGCCTTGGTAGTAAGCCAGCCAGGGCATCGCCGGCTCCGGCCGTTGGCGCTGGCTTTCCAGGCCGTCCCGCCAGCGCGCCATCTCTGCGTCGAGAAGCCGTCGAAGCGCAGCATCGTCCATCATCTCGCTCGATGCGTTGAGCCTTCGCCTCAGATCGTTCAAGGCGATCAATCGGCCCTCGGCGTACTTCATGCCGCCGGTGACCCGGCCATCCTTGTGCACCTGGCATGCCGAGCCTTCGCCGAGCTGACCAGACATCGCGCGCTCGGCTTCGGCCAGGCGCTGCCGGAGATCGGCTGCGTAGCGCTGATCCACCATGTCAACGGAGCCCGCCGCAAGCGCACCGGCGCCGAAGCTACTGGGTCACGGGCAAGCC
>CALBEF010000108.1 GCA_937927775.1 uncultured Anaerolineae bacterium
GACGGTGTAGCGTTCGCACCAGCCGGGGATGCGCACATGCAGGGTGAACGTGGCCGGCTGATCCAACTGCATCTCGATCCGCACCGCGCCCTCCCAGGGATAGTGGGTGGTCTGGCGCAGCGTGACCGACCGTCCGCGCAACGGGATGGTCGCCTCGCCCGAGGCGTACAGATGCGCCCAGATCGCATCGTCGCCGGCGGAGTAGAAATACTCGCTCACGCTGGCGATCATGCGCGCGATGTTGGGCGGGCAGCAGGCGCAATCGAACCAGCCCTGCCGGTGATGCGCCCCGCGCGAGGCCAGCGGGTTCTCGTAGAAGAACTTCGTCCCGTCGAGCGACACGCCGCTGATCGTGCCGTTGTACAGCGCGCGCTCCATCACGTCGGCGTATTTGCCATCGCCGTTGAACTGGAGCATACGATGATTCCAGAACACCATGCCGATCGCGGCGCACGTTTCCGCGTAGGCGGTTTCGTCCGGCAGGTCGTAGGCTACGGTGAAGCCCTCGTTGCGCGCAGAGGGGCCGATGCCGCCGGTGAGGTACATGCGCTCGTCCACCACACTATGCCAGATGCGCTCGCAGGCGGCCAGCAGCGCTTCATCGCCGGTTTCGTTGGCCAGATCGGCCATGGCCGAGTACAGGTACATGGCGCGCACGGCATGGCCGGTGACGACGCGCTGCTCGCGCACGGGGATATGCGACTGGTTGTACTCGTAGGTTCCGGCCCAGAAGGCGCGCGGGTCTTCGCCGCGCCGGCGGGCTTCGATGTCGTAATAATGGGGCTGTTGGCCGCGCTCATCCACAAAATACTGCGCCAGCTTCAGGTAGCGCGGCTCGCTGGTGGCGTGATACAGCTTGACCAGCGCCAGCTCGATCTCCTCGTGGCCGCAGTAGCCGCGCAGTTTGCCTTTGCCCCGGCCAAACACGCTGTCGATGTAGTCCGCATAGCGGCGCATCACGTCGAGCAGCGAACGTTTGCCGGTGGCCTGATAGTGCGCCACGGCGGCTTCCATCAGGTGGCCGGCGCAATACAACTCATGGTTATCGCGCAGATTCGTCCAGCGCCTGTCCAACCCTTCGCGCTCGAACACGATGTAATGCGAGTTCAAGTAGCCGTCGGGTTGCTGGGCTTTGGCGAGCTTCGCAATGACGCGGTCGAGCCGTTTGTTCAGCGCCGGGTCGGGAGTTGTGGCCAGGGAATAACTGGCCGCCTCGATCCATTTGGCAATGTCCGAATCCCAGAAGATGTGCGGCGGATTGGGCCGGCCCTTCTTCCACTTCAGGTCCAGCGCGGCAATCCGGCCGGTCGATGCCAGCATGTCGTATTCGGCCGGCAGCGTCACCGCGCGATTGACCTCGATGCGCGGCGCCCAGAACTGATCGGCCAGTCGAACGTGCGTGAACGGGATGGGGGTGAGCGCGCGTATAGGTCTCATGCAGACATTCTAACTAAGCCCGCCAGGGGACGACGGCCCTCGCGTGTAGTTGAACATACTGGTCGCAAGGTCGCTGCCTTTGCGAACTTCCTCGACGACGATCATCTGGTCGTCAGCCGGCCGGCGGTACACGAACTGATTGGAGCGAAACACGCCGCCGCGCCGAAAAACGGCCTGCCGATCGCCCAGTTCAACCAGCCGAAAGGCGCGCACCAGGCTTTTGCCCTCCCACGCGAACAGCCCTGCGTGGAAATGTTTCAGGCGCAGTGTCAGGCCGCCGTCACCGTCCGGCTCGATAGCCAGGAATTCGTACATGTGCACGCGGCCCTGTTTCAGCCAGCGAAACATGCCGATCATGCCGCCGCCGGCCGGGGCGCTCCAGTGCTCGTCGATCGGATCGTCGCCAATGTGGCCGTACCAGCTTCCGGCCAGCCAGCCCAGATCGTCAATTGTCGCGCGCAGAGGAAGGGGAGGGGCTGCCTGGGCCATGCGTTGCCTCGCAGAGTGATGATCGCGCCGGCAGGATCGCGCTCATTGTTGCGCTTTGACCGGGAAGTCCAGCGGGACCAGCTCGATCCAGGTGGCGCCGGGCTTGAGCGGGATGGCGTTGCCGGCGAAATCGACGAACTCCAGCACGCCCGGCGCAGCGGGCCGGCGCCAGTTGCCGTCGATCATTTTGCCGTCACGGAAGACGCGCGCCAACCCCTGTCCCCACAACTGAATCTCGATCGAGCGCGACCCGCCCACATCTTCGACAATGCCGGTGACGGCGTGGTGCGCATAAACGACGATCACGTTGGCGGCTGACAGTTGCCGGCGCGTGATGCGCTCGGTGTGCGGCGTTCGGCCATACGATCGTTTCCACAGCCCGTCTGCCGCGTCGTAAGTCCAGGTGACCGTCCCGCTGCCATAGGGCACATTCACAGATTTCACCGGGATGCCGGCACTGGGAACGCCGGCGTCGAAGCGCCAGGCGCTGAAGGCGCTGGGCTGATTCCTGCCGCGCTGATCCAGCACGGCCCAGGCGTTGACGGCGCTGGCGAACAGGTTGTGCGGCGCGCGGGCCTCCTTCGTGCGATACATCGGACAGCCCTTGCAGCCGGAGTAGCGGCCCAGGTCGGCCACCATGGTGCGGTCGTCGAGGTAGGCCGGCGACTGGCGCATCAGCCGTTGCACGCCGGGGCTGGTTCCCGAGCAGACCAGGCCGGCGTCGAAAATCTGCGGCAGTTCGAGGTCGATCAGCCGGCAACTGCGCACCGAGCCGACTTTCTCCGGCGCGTGAGTCAGATAGAGGGCGGTGAAGCGGGTGATGTTGCCTTCGGACAAGTGCTCGACTACCACATCGGCCAGGCTCAGGCCGGTCTGGGGGCGCACGTTGGCTGTGTTGGCAACCTTGATGAGCAACGCCCGGCGCTGCGAGGCGGCATTGTCGAGCGGCAGGCCGGTGAATGGATTGACGCCGCCGGCGCGCGCCGGCGCGGGCTGGCTACCGCCAATCAGGGCGGCGATCACACACATCAGGACGAGGGCGTGTAAGTGCTGTCTGCTCATGCGCATTTACCCTGATCTGTCATGGATTGGCTCAGACCTGGCAGGCGCGCAGCCCGCGCGCGATGTCTGGCTGCTGCGACGCAATGCGCCGGCCGATGAAGATGACGAATTCCGCGCGCGACGAGTCGCCGGCTGCGGCGAACACCTCGGTGCTGAAGCGGCGCGGCACAAAGTTGAACAATCGCAGGGCCGGCGAGTCTGACAGGCGCAGGAACCCTTTGGCGCGATACACGTTCTGCATCGCGCTGCTCTTGAGAAATGCAGTCAACCTGTCTTCGTCGAGCGGGCCGTCGAGGTACACGACGAAGCTGTCGATCTGATCTTCGGAGAGGTGATCGTGGAACGCGTGAATTGACGATTGTGGATTGACGATTGACGATTGGTCGCGCTCCTGCTCGTGCGCGTGTTCATGATCGTGATCGTGATGGTGATCGTGATCGTGATGGTGCGCCTGCGCGTCTGTCTCTGCCTCTCGTTCGTTGATCCGCAGTTGCACATCCTGCACCAGCGCGTCGATGTCGCGGCCGGCGTGGGCAACTTGCGCGCCGAACAGCACGTCGGGCGACACATCGCACCAGGACGCGCGCAGGATGGCGCATTTCGCGTTGAATTGCCGGATGCGTTTCTCCACGCCGGCCAGTTGCTCGGCTGTGACCAGATCGACTTTGTTCACCAGCACGAAGTCGGCCATGTAGACCTGCCACTCGACTGCCGAGGATAGCCGGGCGTACTGGAGAAAGCGCTCGGCGTCAATCACGCATATGACCGAGTCGAGGCGCAGCGCGGGGTGGTTCAAACCGTGCAGCACGGCGGCCGGATTGGCCACGCCCGACGATTCGACGATCAGCGCGTCAGGATGGAGCGTGTCGATGATCTGATCGACCGTCTGCTCAAACTCGCCCTTGATGGTGCAGCACACGCATCCTGATGACAGCCGGGTGATGGACAGATCGCCATCGGTTTCCGTGCTCAGGATTTGCCCGTCAACGTCCATCTCGGCCAGATCGTTGATGATGAAGGCGAGATTGCGTGTTTTCCAGTCGGTTTGCAACAGGCGGCGCAACAGGGTCGTCTTGCCGGCGCCGAGAAAGCCGGTCACGACGGAAAAGGCGGTGCGGGGAGGCGGAGTGGAACTGGTCATTAGATGTTCAGCGCGCTTCTGAGGGCCGGCATGGCCTCGACCGCGCGCCCGATCTTCTGCGGCGCGGCGCGCGCCTCGAGCGCGGCGATAACTTCATCCAGCCGGGTCGGGTCGGCGCGGTCGGCGTTGACGACGAACCACACATCGGCGCTGGCGACCTGCCGCTCGGTGAGGTAGTCCAGCGGCCGGCCGACGCGCGCCATGCGCTCGGCGTCGGTCATGGTCACCAGATGCGTTTCGTTCACCCAGCCGTACAACTGGGCCAGGGTGATCTCCAGCACATCGGGGCTGGCGACCGGCGAGCCTTCGAGGATCACCACATCGAGCGGCGGCTGTTCCTGCGCCCACTTCCTGAGCATGGCGAAGAGGCCCATCGCCAGGTCGCAACACACACAGCCACCGTGAATCTCGACCACATCGAGCGCCTCGGCGCCGGGCGCGGTCAGCCGGCCAGGGCCGTTGTGCAGGATGCGCACGCGCCGGCCCTCCTGTTGCAGCGCCGTCGCCAGAGCGACAATGGCGCTGCTTTTGCCGACGCGCGAGTAGCCGATGAAGGTGATCAATTTCACAGGCAGGATGATACCAGCCGGCAGGCAGGCTGAGCGCAGTTCAACGCGCTGCGGCTGATGATAGACTGGCGCGCATCCAAACGGAGGCATCATGCAATCAGGCAAACCAACCATCACCCTGCGAGACCGATGGCGCTACTGGTTCGACAAAACCATGTCGCGCGGCACGCCGGCCCAGGTCGCGCTGCTGGCGCTCGCCTCGCTGGCCATCATCACCCTCAGCGGCGCGTTCGTCAGTCTGACCGGCGCCGCGCCCGAAGGCGGCCAGCCGTCCAGCTTCCTCGACGCCGCCTGGAACAGCCTGATGCACGCCTTCGACCCCACCCGCGTCGACAACTATCCAGACTGGGCCTTTCGCGGCGTCATGGCGTTCGCCACGCTCGGCGGATTGTTCATCGTCAGCGCCTTCATCGGCGTGCTCACCACCGGCCTGGACAACCGGCTGCAAACCCTGCGGCTCGGCCGCTCGCGGGTGATCGAGCGCGACCACACGCTCATTCTGGGCTGGTCGCCGAAGATCTTTCCCGTTCTGTCCGAGCTGGTCATCGCCAAAGCCAACGAGCGCAAGCCGCGCATCGTTGTGCTGGCCGAACAGGGCAAGGTGGACATGGAGGAGGAAATCCGCGCGCGCATCCCTCGCCCCGGCCACACGCAAATCATCTGCCGCACCGGCAGCCCCATCGACCCGGCCGACATCGACATCGCCAACCCCGATGAAGCCTCGGCCATCATCATCCTGTCGCCCGATGGTGACGACGACCCGGATGCCCAGGTCATCAAGTCGATCATGGCCCTGACGCGCGACCGCGAGCGCAAGGCGGGCCGCTATCACATCGTGGCTGAAATCCAGGAGGCGCGCAATCTTAAAGTCGCGCGGCTGGTCGGCGGCGAGGACGCCACCCTGATCCTGTCCGGCGATCTGATCTCGCGCGTGTTGATGCACACCTGCCGGCAGCCGGGATTGAGCGCGGTGTACACGGAACTGCTCGGCTACACCGGCAGCGAAATCTACTTCCGCGCCGAACCCGGCCTGGTTGGGCGGACCTACGGCGAAGCGATTCTGGCGTATGAGCAGTGCAGCGTGGCCGGCCTGCGCAAACAGGGAGAGCCGGCGCATCTCAACCCGCCGGCCGACACGCTGATCGAAGCCGGCGACGAACTGATTCTGATCGCCGAAGACGACAGCGCCATCCGCGCCGGCGCGATCGCGTCGGCGCAAATCGACTCCTCGGCGCTGCGCGAACCGCGCCCTGCTTCCCCTGCGCCCGAAAGATTCCTGATCCTGGGCTGGAATGCGCATGGCCCGACGATCCTCACCGAGCTGGATCGGTTTGTCGCGCCCGGCTCCGAGGCGCTTGTGGTTGCTGACCTGGGCGCGGTCGAAGACGATGTGGCTGAGGTGGCCGGCAGCCTTGAGCGCCTGGCTGTGTCAGCGCAGAGCGGCGACACGACCGACCCCGCCACACTCGAATCGCTTGGCCTGGACCGATTCGATCACGTGCTGGTGTTGTGCTACTCCGGCCACCTGGGGGTGCAGGAGGCTGACGCGCGCACCACCGTCACATTGCTGCACTTACGTGAACTTGTGCGCCGGCCTGCAGGAGAAGACGGTCGCGCAACCCGGGCCGGCTTCAACATCGTCAGCCAGATGCTCGATCTGCGCAACCGCGAACTGGCCGAAGTGACCCGCGCCGACGATTTCATCGTCAGCGACAACCTGATCAGTCTTATCCTGGCGCAGGTGGCGCAGAATCGCGGGTTGGCCGATGTGTTCGTCGATCTGCTGGCCGTGGAGGGGTCGGAAATCTATCTGGAGCCGGCTGCGGCGTATGTGGAGACCGGCCGGCCGGTCAATTTCTACACCGTGTGCGAAGCGGCGCGCCGGCGCGGCGAGACTGCCATCGGCTACCGGCTGCACGCTCTGGCCAGCGACGCCGCCAGGTCTTACGGCGTGGTGGTCAATCCCGCCAGGGCCGACCGGGTCACCTTCGGCGAATCGGATCGCATCATCGTGCTGGCAGAAGCCGATGAGCCTTGAGGGAGTGTAACAAGGGCGCAAAAAGCGGCGAGCGGGTTCAACCGCTCGCCGCTGTCACGAGAATGCTGGAGGTGTGAGGCGATGCGCGCGCATCCCGCGCGACGAGTTATCGAATGGCCTTCTCCGTCTGCTTGTCAAAGATGTGGAAACGGTCCATGTTGAAGGCCAGGCTGGCGGTGTTGCCCACGCGCAGTTTCGAGCGCGGGTCGACGCGAGCGAGGAACGACTTGTCCCTGGCGTTCAGATACAGGATCACTTCGTTGCCCATCAACTCCGTCACTTCCACCTTGCACTCGACCAGCGCCTGGTGAATGCCGGGCGGCGCGAACTCGGGGTCGTGGACGTTCTCGGGCCGGATGCCAAAGATAACCTGCGCGCCCTTGTGCGGCTTGTACGGTTCCACGCGCTCGGCGGGAATCTTCACGCGGAAAGCGCCGGCGTCAACGTACATCTCACTGTCGCTGCCGGTGATGGTCGCGTCGAAGAAGTTCATCGAGGGGCTGCCGATGAAGCCGGCCACGAATACGTTGTCCGGCTGATCGTAGAGGTTCTGCGGGGTGTCGATCTGCTGCAACAGGCCGTCCTTCATCACGGCGATGCGGGTGCCCATGGTCATGGCCTCGGTCTGGTCGTGGGTCACGTAGATGAAGGTTGTGCCGAGTTGCATGTGCAGTTTGCTGATCTCGGCGCGCGCCTGCACGCGCAATTTGGCGTCCAGGTTGGACAGCGGCTCGTCCATCAGGAACACCGCCGGGTTGCGCACGATCGCGCGGCCCACGGCGACACGCTGGCGCTGGCCGCCGGAGAGTTGCTTGGGCTTGCGGTCGAGCAGCGCTTCGATGCCCAGGCGCCTGGCCGCTTCGCGCACGCGGCGATCGATCTCCGCTTTGGGGACGCGCCGCAGCTTCAGACCAAACGCCATGTTGTCGTACACAGACATGTGCGGGTAGAGCGCGTACGACTGGAACACCATCGCAATGTCGCGATCTTTCGGGGGAACGTCATTGACCAGTCGATCGCCGATGTAAATGTTGCCTTCGGTGATCTCTTCCAGTCCAGCCAACATGCGCAGCGATGTGGTTTTGCCGCAGCCCGACGGGCCGACGAACACCAGGAACTCACGATCAGCAATATCGATGTTCAGGTCGTTCACCGCCACGACATCGCCAAAACGCTTGGTGACATGCTCAAAAGTCACACTAGCCATTTAACAAGTACCTCCTAAGTGTCAGCGAGAGACGTATAATTCGCCGGGTGTTTGGGATTGTACACAGACTGCTCAAATGCGCAAATCAGGCCGCACTGCCTCACCAGCCATGCCCATACCATCCCGAATTCGTGAGACGGTCGCCTCGCTGGCCGCCCCGCCCGGCCGGCCGGTTGACCCCGCCGATCTGGCATCCGGCATTCAGCGCGTCGGCGCAACCCGTCTGCAGGACTATGCCCGGCCGGGCGCGCGCGTCACCATCGCCTTCACCGACGCAACCCGCGCCTGCCCCGACGCAGCCCTGATCGGCTTTCTGCTGGATGAGCTGGCCGCGCTCGGCGCGCGTTCCGAAGACATTACGCTGCTGTGCGCCACCGGCCTGCACCGTCCCATGACCGACGCCGAGCGCCTGATCAAACTGGGCGCGCGCATTGCCACACAGACGCGCATCGTTGACCACAACGCGCTCGACGCGCGCGGGCTGGTTCATCTGGGCGAGATCAACACGCTGCCGGTGGTGACAGACCGGCTGTGCGTGGACACCGATGTGCTGATTGCGACCGGCGTGGTCGAGCCGCACCAGTACGCCGGCTACTCGGGCGGCGCCAAGACAGTCGTCATCGGCTGCGGTGGCGAGGCCACGATTCAGGCGACGCACGGCCCGGCCATGCTCGATCACCCCGGCGTGCGCCTGGGCAGGATCGAGGACAACCCGTTTCAGAAGTTCGTGCGCGCAGCCGGCCAGCGTATTGGACTGCGCCTTGCGCTCAACGTCGTGCTGAGCGAGACCGGCAGTATCCTCTTTGCGGCCATGGGCGACCCCATCAGCGTTCACGATCATCTGGTCGCGCAGGCGCGGACGCTATACGAGGTAAGCGTGCCAAAGTTGGCGCATCTGGCGCTGGCCGGCGTCGAGCCGGTGAAAGCCGTCAACCTGTATCAGGCCAGCCGGGCCGCTACCTACCTGGCGCTGGCCGACAACACGCCGTTGCTGCCCGGCGCGCCGATCATCCTGCCGGCGCCGATCCCGGAAGGGGCCGGCGAAGGGGCCGGCGAGAAGCGTTTTTTTGACATGCTATCCCGCGCGCCGTCGCCCGCGCAGTTGATCGAGCAGATGCAGCGCGACGGTTTTCCGGCCGGCGCGCAGCGCGCCTACATCCTTGCCCAGGTGTTGTTGCAGCACCCGATCATCGTGGTCGGCGCAGATCGCCCCGATGTGGTAAGCGCCTGTCACATGCTCAATGCGCCCACGCTCGACGACGCTCTGCGCATCGGCGCAGATCTCGCGCGCAGGCGATTCCATCTTTCAGACGATGACTGGCTGGATTATCTGGTTGTGCCGCACGCATTGTTGACGCTGCCGCGATTGGCCGGACAATAGACACAAATTTCAGGGAGGTTGTCCATGTCGATGTCCACGACAAAACTCGCAATCGAAGGCGGCCAGCCCGCCGTGCGTTCTCCCCTTCCCCCCATGTATCCGGGCGGCCTGCGTATCGGTCAGGAGGAAGAGGAGGCCGTCCTGGAAGTCATCCGCTCCAAACGGTTGTTTCGCTACTATGGTCCCACGCCCGGCCCGTCGAAAGTGGCGCAGCTCGAACAGGAGTTTGCCGCGTTCATGGGGGCGCCGCACAGCGTGGCGGTCACATCGGGCAGCGCGGCGTTGATCTGCGCGCTGGTCGGGCTGGGTGTCGGCCCCGGCGACGAGGTGATCGTGCCGGCCTACACCTGGATCGCCTCGGCCTCGGCTGTGCTGGCGGCCGGCGCCGTGCCGGTGCTGGCCGAGTGCGACGAATCACTGACCATCGACCCGGCCGACATCGAGCGCCGTATCACCCCGCGCACAAAGGCCGTCATCCCGGTGCACATGCGCGGCGCGCCGTGCGACATGGACGGCGTGATGGCTGTGGCGCGCAAGCACGGTCTGAAGGTGCTGGAGGACACCGCGCAGGCCGACGGGGCCAACTATCGCGGCCGGCGGCTGGGCAGCATCGGCGACGCCGGCGCATTCAGCTTCCAGTTCAACAAGATCATCACCTGCGGCGAGGGCGGCATGGTCATCACCGGCGACCGCGACGTGTGGAAGCGGGTCGTGATGTATCACGATGTGATCGGCGGCGCGCGCAACGGCATTCCCGAAGAAGAGATTTTGCCGGGCGTCAACTTCCGCATGACGGAGTTGCAGGGCGCGGTGATGCTGGCTCAATTGCGCAAGCTGGACGGCCTGCTGGCCGACATGCGGCGCAACAAGGCCATGCTCAAAGCTACCATCGAAGACGTGGCGGCGCGCAAAGGCATTGCTTTCCGCAAGGAGAATGACCCTGCCGGCGACGCGGCCATCTGCCTGATCTTTTATATGCCCGAAGCAGCGCGCGCCAGTGCGGTGGCCGAAGCGTTGCAGGCCGAAGGGGTTGGCGCATCGGTCCTGTACAGGCCGGGCCGGTCGGATTATCACATCTACCCGTACTGGACACCCATCATGCAGCAGCGCACATGGCATCCCAACGGCGGGCCGTGGCGCTGGCATGACGGCGAGGTGCATTACACGCCCGATATGTGCCCGCGCACGCTCGACTTGCTGAGCCGGGCGATTCATATCGACATCAGCCCCGACCTGAGCAACGAGAACATCGAGGAACTGGCGGAAGGGTTGAACAAGGTGCTGAGTGTGAAGTGCTGAGTGCTGAGTAATGCAATCGGGTATGCCCGGGCAACAGATTTTGATTGGTTTGGAGGTCAAGTATGCCGAAACTGAGTGTGTTGGACAAGACAATTGACGTGCCGGCGGGCCGGCGACTGGTGCTGGCGATCGAGGATGCCGGCGTGCGCATCGGCCATCGCTGTGGCGGGAATGCTGCCTGCACGACCTGCCGGGTGCAGTTTGCCAGCGGCGAGCCGGACACGATGACCGAAGCGGAGTACCGGCTGTTGAACGAGCGCGGCCTGTTCGGCCAGTATCGGCTGTCGTGCCAGATCGTGTGCGATCACGACATGAGTGTGACGCCGGCCATGACTGCCGACAATCAGCCGCAGTGGAACGGCGACACCGGCCCCGCGCCGGATGAAGCAGTGAAGCCGGAAGCTGCCTGGCAGCCGATCGAGGCGCTCAAGGGATCGGCGCCTTCGGCGTAAGCCGGGCAATACAACGTCGCGTTGACACACAGAGCGCGGGCAGGTTGTCCGCGCTCTGTGCGTTTCGGGGGTGTTTGTTGTGGCAGCTCCCTTTAGGCTTATACACTTGACCCCAATGCAGCTCGGCAATCTCTTTCGCTTTTCCTACTGGCTCGACCCCGCTGTGTTGGAGCGACCCGCCGGCCCGCTCATGTGGCTGGTCGTGGCGCTCGGCGCGCTGTGGGCGCTGGGGGCGATCGTCCTGTGGCGCGCACACCGAGCGCCGCGTGATGTGGCGCTGGCTCAGGCGATTGCAGGCGCGCTGTTTGCCGCCGTGGCGATAGGCCGGCTGCACAGCATCCCCATCCTCGGCTTGCGCGCCGGCTGGTTGCTGGCTGCGCTGATTGCCGGCGCGCCCATAGCCCCGCGTATCATCGCGCGCGCCCGGCGCGACGGCCTGTTCGACGATTGCCTGCGCGCGATGGCTTTCATCGCAGGGCCGCGCGACACACAATCAGCATGGCATTCCGCGACCCTGCTGGCATGGGCCGGCCTGCACGTCTTCGGCCTGCTGGCCGTCTGCGCCGTGGCAAGGCTGCCACTGGCGCTGGGGCCGGCGCTGTTTGCTCTGCTATTGGCGCCGGCCGCGCTCTCGCTCGCGCCATCAGCATTGCGTCGCATGCAAGACAAAAGCGCGCCAGTGCCGGCCCGCCAGATCATTACGCAGGGCCTCGCCGCGCTCACGCCCCTGCTGTTGGTTTACGGTGTGTTGGCGCTGCGTGTGTTGATTGGGTTCGTCGCCCGTGTCACCAGCGGCGAATTTCACGTCATCGAACCTTTCGGCGCGCTGCTCAACCTGCCCCTGGCGCTGATCGTGATGTCGGCCTACGCGCTGCTCGCCTCGATCTACCGCGCCCTTCAACACGCCCATCCGCAATACCCAATACCCAACACCCAACACGCAACACGCAACACGCAATACGTCAGATGGGGCGCGCTGGCGCTCATGGCCGGCGCGGTCGTCTGGGCCGGCTGGACTGCGCTCACCCTGCGCACACATGGCGTCAGCGGCAGCGACCCCTACGCCTATGCACAGATGGGGGTCGATCTGGCCGAGCGCGGCACGCTGTTTCATCATTTTCCATTAGCGCGCCTGACCTACGCGCTCGACATTCCCAGCGAGCCGATTGTGCATGTGGGCTACAAACTGCCCCAGGATGTGTCGCGCATGGCGACGACCGTGTGGCCGCCCGGCTACGCGGTGTTCACCGGCGCGGCGTACAAGATCGCCGGCGAACAAGGGTTGTATCTCATCACCCCGCTGCTGTCGCTGATCTCGCTGTTCGCCGTTGCCTGGATGGCTCGCGCGTTCACGCGCAGCCCCGGCCCATTGTGCGGGCGCGGCAGCCGGATGGCCGTCGCCGCGCTCGCCGTCTTCCTGACCGCCACCTCGTACCAGCAGGTCGAGTGGCAAATGATCCCCATGGCCGATGTGGCCGCGCAGTTGTTTTCTGTGCTGGCGCTCACGCTGGCGTTTGTGGATTGGCGCGCGCCGGGGGTATGGGCGCGCGCGGCGCTCAGCGGTCTCTGCCTCGGCATTGCGTTCGACATCCGCTACACGCAGGTGTTGATTGCGCCGGCCCTCGCGCTGGCGCTGATGCGGACTATGCCTACGATGCCCGTCAGCGGTGTGCGCCCTGCGCGCTGGCCCTCCAGCGTCGTGCGTCTGCTCCCTGTCGCAGTATGCGCGGGGTTCGCGCTGCTGGCGGCGGCGCCGGCGCTGATCTATCACACGCTGGCCTTCGGCAGCCCGCTCCACACCGGCTCCGAGGAATGGGCCAACTTTTCATTGACGCGCCTGCCCGAGACGGCCTGGCGCACCGTCAGTGAGTTGCTGGCTTACCGCGAGTTTGGCTTGCTTTCGCCGTTCGTCATCGTCGGCGCGTGGGCGCTGTGGCGGGCTTCGCGGCGCGAACATGGATACGGGTCGCTGTGGGTGCTGCTGGCGTACTTCGCGCCGCTCTTCTTGTTTCATGTCGCGTACTGGCCGTTGCGCCTGCGCGACATTCTGTCGCTGTTTCCTGTGCTCAGCATTCTGGCGGCGATCGGGGTTGTGTGGCTGGTTCAGCGCCTGATCGAGGCCAATCACGCAGCGCCGACGCGCTGGAGAATGGCGGGGTTGGCCGGCCTGTTGGTGTGCCTCTCCTTCGCTTTTGTGCTGCGCGCAATGGACACGCTGGCCTTGCCGGTCACGCGCGGCTTCAGCGCGTTCGGCTATCTGGTGCGCGAGCAGCGCGAGTCTTTCACGCAGATTGGCCGGCTGACGCCGCCGAACGCCGTGATCGGCTGCTCGCTCAACAGCGGGCCGGTTGATCTGTACGCCGGCCGGCTGACCTTTCGCCCGGCCAACTGGACGCCCGATCAACTGATCGCATTCGTGCGCGCGCTGCAACGCGAGGGCGGGCCGGTGTATCTCCTCGATGACGGCGTTGAAATGAGCGCCGCCATTCAGACAGCGCGAGCGCAATTCATCCTGCGCGAGGTTGCGCGGCTGGATGTGCCGTACTACTTCGCCGGCAGCGGCTCCGAAAATCGCACAGCGGCGCTGTATGCTGTCACGCGCTGAGTGACGGCGGGGTGACAGTTGGATGCCTGCAAGTCGTCGCGTGGAGGTGATTCGCGCGCTTGACCGGCCAATGGCAAAGTGTTACACTTATGGTGTCACCGCGTTGTCGCCGGCGGGCATGACGATCTGGCGTGTGACTACCTGCTCACACAGGCGTCCTGGTTGCGCCTGGTCCACGTGAGACCGTAGAGGAGGTGATCTCCAGGCAGGCAAGTTAAAGCGAGTTCAGGCAACTTGAGGCTTGCATTTCATGTGAGTCTCAGTCAGGCATCGTTAATTGTCGTTGTTCGATCTGTTGTTTCAGGTCCGGTTTCAATCTGGAGGAGATCAAGACTATGTTTGGGATAAGAACGATCCGTAATCAAAGGCTGGCGCTGGTGAGCGGGGCGCTTGTCATGGCTGTCCTCACGGCCTGCGCCGGCGCGCCCGCGCCGACACAGGCGCCCGCGCAGCCGCCAACACAGACGCCGGCGGCTGAAGCGCCGACCAGCGCGCCAGAGCCGGCTGCCCCTGCCGCAGGCGGCGAGTCCACGTTCGTCAGTTGGTATCAGTACGACGAGACCAACACCGACGAGAAATCCGACGAGCGCGTGGGCAACGCCTATTTGCGCCGCACGATCCCGATCTTCAACGAAGAGTTCAAGGGCAAATACAAGTGGGTCAACCAGCCGCAGGCATGGGACAAGATGACCTTGAACCTCATCGCCGCAGTGCAGGGCGGCGGCGAGGTGCCGGATGTAATGCAAGTGGACAGCACCGCAGTTCAAACCACGCTGTACCAGAACGGCGCGGCGCAAGATTTGACCGACTGGATCAAGGCGCAGCCCTGGTTCAACGACCTGGACGAGGGCGCCGTGTCGGCTTGCACGGGCCTGGACGGCAAGATTTACTGCGTGCCAATCGCCGAAACCCCGCAACTGGTGTTCTACTGGTCGGATCACTTCCCCAACGGCTATCCCAGGACGCCCGAAGACTTCCTGAGCCAGGCCGAGGCGCTCAAGCAGAAGAATGTGTACGCCATCACGTTCTTCGGTTCGACCGACTTTGACGGCAACGCCACAACGCGCTTCTTCTTCACCACGCTTGCGTCGTTTGGCGGTGGCTATGACGACGGCAAGGGCAACATGCTGCTCAACCGGCCGGAGAACGTCAAGGCCGTGGAGTTTATTCGGGAAATCGTGAGCAAGGGCTACGCGCCTGAAGTGGTGTTCGCCGGCAAGTTCCAGGAAGAAGAGCCGATGAAGACTGCCGAGGCGGCGTCGTTCCCCACCGGCATCTTCGGCTATCGCTACGTCAATCCTCTGCGCGCCCCCAGCGGCAAGGAATACAACACCAAGACTGAGCAGGATATGATTGACGCGATCCAGGCCGGCGATGTCAAGCTGTCGGCGTTTGTAGCGCCCGAGGGGAAACAGCCGAGCTGCGGCCTGGGGGTGACCGGTTTGATCATCCCGAAGGGCGCCAGGAACCCTGAAGGCGCCAGGGCTTATATCAACTGGGTGATGGATCAGCGCAACAACGCTGACTGGGTAGTTGCAATAGGCGGCGGCGTGCCATCGCTCGACCCGACACGCACAGCCGCAGCGTTCCAGAGCGAGTTCTACAAGCAGGCGATTCAAGCCACCGCCGGCCTGTGCCGCCCGTGGCAGGGCACGCTGACCAACCCGCCGGAAGCGCAGAAGATCATTGCCACTGCCATCTACAAGCTCATCAAGGAAGACCCCGCCGCCGACATTGCTGCCGAGCTGCAGAAGGCTCAGGATGAGTACAACAGCCAGTACGCGCCTGGCTCATAAAAGCCTCGCCCGCCAGGCATAGGGTCACTTGCGTTCGCGTGTGCCACGCCGGTTGCTGCGCGTGGCACACGCGCTATTCCGGGAATCTCACATGACCTCCTCGGCCCAGGCAGCCTCTGCCGCCACCTCCCCCTCCCAAACCTCCCATCGCCACATTAAGGAAGGCTTCTTTTCCCGCACGTTGCCTTTCTGGTTATTGCTGCCCAGCATCCTGGTTCTGATCGTCATCCAGGTTATCCCCGGCCTCTTTTCTTTCTTTCTGAGCACACAGACGTTCGAGCGCGGAGAACAGATCTTTGTCGGGCTGCGCAACTTCGAGCGTGTGTTCTCCAGCAGCGCGTTCAACGCCAGCCTCTTTCACACGCTGTTCTTTCTGATCGGGTATGTCGCGCTGACGATGATCGCCGGCTTCGTGATCGCGCAAATGCTGAACCGCAAGCTGCGCCTGTCGGCGTTCTATATCACGGTCATCTTCGTGCCCTGGGTGCTGTCTGATGTCGTGGTAGGGCTTATCTTCCGGCTGTTCATCGTGCCGGACTACGGCTTGTTCTCCGCGTTCTTCGCCGATCCGCAAATCTTCCCGCCCAGAGGCATCTCGATCCTGACCACGCCGGCTGCGCCCGCGCTGGTTTCCGGGGTGCCGTTTCCGCCGGCGCCGGCTCTGATCTACCTCATCTTTGCCTCGGCGTGGAAAGCCCTGCCGTTCATCACACTGCTCATCCTGGCGGCGCTGCAAACCGTGTCGCGCGAAGTGATCGAAAGCGCCTCGATCGATGGCGCGGACGGCTGGCGCACCGTGCGCTACATCACGTTTCCGCTGATTCTGCCGACCCTGATCGTCGCCTTGTTCAACCTGACGCTCAACGGCGTCAACGGCGTTGGCCTGGTGTTCAGCCTGACGGGCGGCGGGCCGGGCACAGCCACCGAAGTGCTCAGCTACCTGCTGTACACGATCGGCTTTGGCCGGCTGGATTTCGGCCGCGCAGCCGCGTTATCGGTCTTCATGGCTGTCATCAACTTGACGCTCATCCTGCTGACTTTGCGCATTTCCCGCTCCGAGCGAGAAGCGTGAATCCACGGTTTCCATGAAATCGACTTTTGCCCCTGCCTCTTTGTCTCCCGCCTTCTATCGCAGCCGCCGAAGGATCGCGCCCTGGCTGCTCAACGGCGCGATGCTTGTAGTCTGCTTCTTCGTGCTGATCCCCGTGCTGGCAACGATTCTCACTTCGCTCAAGCAGCAGACCGACGTGCAACGCAATCCGCCGGTGCTGTTCCCATGCGACACACCCGATGGCCAGTTTAGCCTGAACACGTGCCGCTGGTCGGTGGAAGGCTACACGCGGATCATCGAGCCACGCCCAAATGCCGAGGCGCTGCTGGGCTTTGAATATGCCGGGCGAATGGTCAGCGTGTATCTGCCCAATACGCTGATTTACGCAGTCAGCGGCTCCGTGCTGGTGACTGCGCTGGCCGGCATGGCCGGCTATGTCTTCTCGCGCTATCGCTTCCGCGCGCGGCGCGCGCTGATGATCGGCATCCTCGCCATCACCGGCATTCCCCTGCTCACCAACCTGATCGCCCTGTATCGCATCGGCGTCTTTCTGCGCCAAACCTTCCCCGGCTACGAAGAGCGCTTGTACGTGATCGTGGTGTATGTTGGCTTCTTCCTGCCGTTCAGCATCTGGATTGTGAAGAGCTTCTTCGACACCATCCCGCGCGAGTTGGAAGAGGCGTCTTTCATCGATGGTTGCACACCGGCCAGCTCGCTCATTCGCATTGTCGCGCCGCTGGCAGCGCCCGGTCTGACCTCGGCGTTCCTGATGGCGTTTGTCGGCATCTGGAACGAGTTTATCGCCGGCTACCTGCTGGTGGGCAAAGCCACCCTGCGCACGGCGATGTTCGGTCTGTATGATTTCATCGGCCAGTTCGTCATCGGCTATCAGGTGCTGGCCGCCGGCTGCATCATGGTGGCCGCCCCGGTCGTCATCATGTTCCTGTTCTTCCGCAAGACGTTCTTCCGCGCGATGGTGGAGGGGGCGCTGAAGGGTTAGGCTGTCTCCGCTCTACTTGAACAGCGCGCGCAGCAGCGTCAGGAGCGCGCCGGCCAGGCAAATTGCGCCAGCCAGTGAAGCCCCGTTAATCAACAGGAGCGTGGCGCAGATCAACAGGGCGACGAATACCAGCGCCCACGTCAGCCGAGACAGGCTGCCTTCGATCCGGCGCAGATCGCCGGTCGAAGATTCGCTCAACTGCGCCCGGATTTCCAACTGGCCGGCGAGCGCGCGCGACAAAAACGTGTCGGCCTGCACCGGCAACTGCACCGTCAGGCGCAGCAGCCTGACCGCCTCGGCAAGCACATCCTGGGCCGAACGCTGCCCTTGTTTGCTGACGATGCCTTCTGCAAAAGGCTGGATTTCCTTCCAGGCGTTGAACGCGGGGTCGAGCGCCGTGCTCATCCCGCTCAGGATATTGACCGCCCGGCCCAGATACAGGATGTTCTGCGGAATCTGAAACGGCAACGACGACAACAGATCGCGGAATTCGACGGCAAAGCTGTACATCTCGTCGAACTCCACGTCCTTCAGATCGGTCACGGTCATGCCCCAGAAGCGGTCGAACAACAAGCCGATGGCCTGCTCGATGCGGGTCGTGTCCGCGCCGGGCAGGAAGAAGCCCATGCGTTTGGCAGCCGCCGTCAACCGGCGCGCGTCCTTGAGGCTGGTGGCGATGATGAACTCTTTCAACTCCCGCATGTGCTCCGGCGTCACGCGCCCCACCATGCCGAAGTCCACGTAAGTCAGCCGGAACGGCGTCGGCGGGCGCTGATCCTGCTGTCCTTCTCCGGCCGCGCCGTCTACAGGGACTTTCAGCCGGCGCGCCGTCTCCACATCCAGCGGTTGCACGAACAGATTGCCCGGGTGCGGGTCGGCGTGAAAAAACCCGTCCACGAAGATCTGTTGCAGATAAGTGTTGAACAACTTGCGCGCCACGGCCTGGCGCGAAACGCCGGCGCTTTCCAGGCCGGCGTAGTCGGTGATCTTGATGTCCTCGACGTTTTCGAGCGCCAGCACGCGCCGCGTAGTGTATTCGTGATACGGCTTCGGCGCGCGCACCTGCGGGTCATGGGCGAAATTGCGCGCGAACAGTTCCGCGTTGCGCGCCTCCTGCTCGTAGTCCAGCTCCTCCAGCACGCCATCGGCAAACTCCTGGATCAGGGCGTCCAGGTTTGCCCGCCGGCGGATCGGCGCATAGAGCTTCAGCCAGCGCGCGATTGTCTTCAGCGACCGCAGATCAACGTTGACGATCTCCTCGAGAAAGGGGCGCTGCACCTTGACCACCACGCGGGTTGCGCGCGGGCTGTTATCTGTGATCGATTGCGCTCCTGTCTGTAGATGCAACTGCGCGCGATGCACCTGGCCGAATGAAGCCGCCGCAACCGGCTCGCGCTCGAAGTCGTCGAACAGCGCATCGACCGGCCGGCCCAGCTCCG
>CALBEF010000109.1 GCA_937927775.1 uncultured Anaerolineae bacterium
CAATTGCGCCGCAGCCGACTGCGCCAGGTGGCGCGCGGTTTCGATATCCCCGCGCGCAGCCGCCACTCGCGCCAGCACGTAGCGCAGCAGGGCCGCGAGATCGTTGTGACCGCCTTCGTTCGCGCCGGCCAGGGCTGCGACACACACGCGGTTCGCCTCGTCCAGTTGTCCGGTCGCCAACAGACACTCGCCCAGCTCAATCGAGACACTCGATACCCACGCCTGCCACTGCATGGATTGCGCAAGCTGCAGCGCCTCGCGCAGCGCGCGTTCGGCCTGCGCCCATTGCCCCAGGCGCATATGTAGCGCGCTCTGCGCGTGACGCAATTGCAACAACGGCAACGGCAACCCCAGCCGGCGCGCCAGCAGCTCAGCCTCGGCGAAGCAGGCAGCGGCCTGCGGATACTGGTCGCCCTCCTTAGCGATGATCCCCAGCCCGGTCAACGCCAGGATGGATAGCTCGCTCGCGCCCAGACTCCGAGCGATCTCCAGCCCGCGTGTCAACCACGTCTCCGCTTCATCATAGCGCCGTTGTTGACGGGCGATGACGCCCAGGCTGATGCTGATCAAGGCTTGCTCTTCACGAGACCGCAAGGCGCGCGCGATATCCAGCGCCTCGTGAAAAGTTGTTTTGGCTTCGGAATAGCGCGCCGAGTTTGTCAGAGCCGCGCCTTTGATGCGCTTGAGTTCCAGCGCCAGACGGGCGTCAGTCACTGCGAGCGCCTCGGCGCGCGCGCAGGTTGCCAGCGCGCCGGACAAGTCGCCGCTGGCGTTGCGCACCCAGGCCTGAGCCGCCAGGGCATGGCTCAACAGGGCCGGCGATGCGTCTTCAGCCAGCGCCGCTGCCTGGTCAGCGCAGCCCCGCGCATCTGCCGTTTGACCCAGTCGCGCCAGGACGCGGGCATGGTGTCCCTTTAATTGAATGGCCTCATCGAGATTGATCTGGCCGGCCTGCGCGGTTGTCAGCAGCGCATCGGCCAGGCGCAACAGGCCGCGCGCAAATAGCGCCGGCAGGAGGCGCAGGCTGATCGCGCGCGCAGCGTCGCTCAGCCCCAGTTCTACCGCTGCCTGCGCGCCGGCCAGCACCAGGGCTTGATCGCTCTGCGAAAGCTGACCGAACTCGGCGCCGGACTCGATCAGGGATTGCGCCAGTTGCGCCAACTGCACCTGGCCCGCGCGATGCTCGTCGGCGGCAGATGGATCGGCCAAAACTGCGTCGCGCAGCACCGGGTGGATGCTATAAGCGCCATCCACACATTGCGCCAGCCCCAGGTCAACCAGCGCGTCCAAATGAACCACGTTGCCGTTGAGCATCGCCAGCATCGCGGTCTCATCGAATGCGGCAGGGGCGGGGGGCAGCGCGACGAGTCTGTGCAGCGCGCGCTGTTGCTCGCGCGGCAGGTTGGCGATGTCCGCGCGAATCACTTTGCTCAGCCCGCTCAGGCCGGCCTCGTGGCGATCGCTCAGCAATTCCAGCCGGCTGCGCGCCTCCAGCAATTGATCGATCGCCGCCCGGATGCGGCGCGGCTGGCCAGAGCGCAACGCGCGCGCCAGGTACTGGCCGAGCAGCGTCAGAGCCAACGGCAGCCCGCCAGACCAGGCCACGACTTCATCCAGCACCCTGCCATGCCGAGAGATATCCGGGACAAAGTGTTCGATCAACGTTCGGCTTTCTTCGGAAGTCAACAAAGGGGTCTGAAAGTGATGATCCGGCGTGAGGCGCAGCGCCACATCTCTGAACGACGAGCTGAGCGCGTGACAGCAGCGCGGGCCGCCAAGCAGCAGCTTCGCGGCATCCCCCGGCGAGACGACATCTTCGAGAACAATCAGCATGGCGCGGTCTTGCAGCACAGAGTGGATCATGCCGGCCAGCATGGCTGGGTCGCTCGACACACTGGCCAGATCCGTCTGGCTAATGCCAAGCGCCATTCCCCACCGGTGCAGCGCAACCAAAGGCTGAGCATCCGCTCCGCATTCCGCCCACAGCACGCCGTCGGGGAAGCGCCGGCGGATGGCGGGATGATGCGCCACATGGGTCAACAGCGCCGTCTTGCCGCTGCCCGGCAGGCCCGTCAGCGCGCACAGGGTGGCAGGCGGCGTCAGGGCATCTATCAATTGCGCCAGCAGCGCCTCGCGCCCGATCAGCAGCGGAGACAGCGCGAGGGGCGGCGCAAGATTGATCCATATCGAAGCCGGCGCAAACAATGCGTTCGCCTCAGCTTCGCGCTCAACGTCGCGCAATGCCTGGGCAAGATCCTCCAGCGCGCGCGTCAGAATCCGGCGCACCGTGCGATCATCCACATGCAGCGCATCCGCCAGCGCCTTGAGCGGCTGACCATGCAGGTAGTGGCCTTCTATGACTGCGCGTTTGCGCTGCTCCGCCGGGGCGGTTGTCTGCTGCGGCCAGGCGCGCTCGATTGCGCGCCGCACCACTTCGCGCAGCGCCTCGGCGCTGTCCAGCGCAGCATCGCGGCGCACAGATTCAACTGCGCGCAGACGAACAAACGCCTGCTGGCCCAGCTTCAGATCACTGCGCCAGGCGCGCATCAATTCCCGAACAGCGTGACGTTCAAAAGAAACGTTCAAGTAAACCCCCGGAACTGTCTGCGGAGCACAGGCTAAAGACTACAGAACACAGAGCACAGAATACCTGGCGTGATTTTGATCCGATCGACGTCGGCACTATCGGCGCCGTAGAAGCGCAGCGCACAGATCACGCCGTTTAATTTCAACGCCATCTCACGATTGAACCCGGTAATGCCATTGGGTCTGAAATCGAGCAAATCTCGTCCTGAATACAATGCGCGATAATACTGTAGTTGCGCATGGGACGCAAAGCTGCCAAGCCAGCATGATGATAACGGGTTGATTCAGCAAGCGCACCACAATGTGCAGGCAGCGGTTCCGGCCGAATAAATGAAGGCCGGCCTGGAAATATGCAGGCCGGCCTTCACGCTGACATCAGGCGCAGGATGCTGATGTGTCAGGGCATGAATACCGCCGGCAGATAAGCCCGCCACGTGTTGTCCACGACGAACACCCAGCGCGCGCCGCCATCGGCCTGCGTCGTGTCTCCCTCGGCATCCACAGCGGTAATCTGCCACCAG
>CALBEF010000110.1 GCA_937927775.1 uncultured Anaerolineae bacterium
TGCCCATCATCACGCTGATCGGGTAGTGCCGGTTGGATTTGATGGCGTCCATGATGCGTTCGAGCATCGCCACCAGCCACGCGGTGAGCGCTTCTTCGCCATCGATGGCCGCCAGGCTCGTGAGCGACGAGTAGTTGGCGCCCAGCAATTCAGACGGGTCGGCGCCGGCTTCGACGGCGCTGCGCGACATCATCACCACCAGCTCCAGCAGCAGGCTTTTCAACAGCGCCGGCCGGCTGCGCCCCAGGAAGTAGATGCCCACCAGCACGCGGTTGATGATGCCCCGCGCTGCGCGCCGGTCGCCCTGCTTGATGGCCGAGATCAGCGCCGGCTCCTCCACCAGATACACTTCGCGGATCGTCTGATAGTTGTGATCCTTCAGCGCATGGATCGCTTTGGCGCGCTCGCCTTCGCGCCGGGCTGCCAGACGCTGCAATTCCAGATAGGCTGCATTCGTGAGATTGGCCTCCACCGCCAGCGCGAGCAGGCCGGCCACAGCCTGTCGGATGTCCCTGGGCGACAGCGCGCCCCAGCCGTTGCCGTCCGGCGCAAGCGCGCGGGTCGCCGCAATCAGCCCGCCCACAACCCGCATGTTGTCCATCACCGGCACAGCCCACATCAGATTTTCCTGCGGGCACAACAGAATCGACGGCTCTCCCCAGCGCGCCGACTCCTCAACCGCCCGCTTGCGCGCCTCAACACAGGCCGCGCTGAGCGCGCATTCCGCCGGGCAGGCAGACGCGCCGGCCTGCGCCCGGCCCTCCACGTCCACCAGCACACACGACAGCCCCCACGCCGCCGCGTAGGACTCGGCCAGCGTATGAAAGCGCGGGCGTATGGCGTCGAGCGCGAGCGGCGATGCCGCCTCGGGCGTCACGATTTGCATAGACGCAGATAATAGCAGCCATGATTAAGCAACCCATCTCCATCTACATCAACTGGGCAGCCTACGACGAACTCTCGGATAACGTCGAATTGACCGAGGCGCTGGCTATGCGACAACTGGATGAGTTGTTGCGGCTGCGCCGGCTGGGCGTGCGATTCGACTATTACCTGATGGACGCCTTCTGGTATGCCCGCGACGGCGGCTATCGAACCTGGCGCGCGCCACACTGGCCGAACGGGCCGGACGCATGGCTGGAGCAATGCCTGAGCAACGACGTGTTGCCCGGCCTGTGGGTGGCCGGCAACTCCATGCACAGCCACGATCCTGTGCCGGCCTGGCGCGACTCGCTCAACGCCGGCGGCTGGGCGTGCTGCCTCTTCAGCGGCGGCTTCTTCGATCACTTTCTCGAAAGCCTGCGCCTGTGGTATGCGCGCGGCGTGCGCCTGTTCAAGTTCGACTTCATGCACCTCGACGCGGCCACCCCGGCGCTGGAACGCGCCATGCTGCCCAGCGAAATCCGCGCGCAGAACATGGCCGCGCTGATTGCCGGCCTCAAGCAACTGCGCGCCGATTGCCCCGATCTGGTGTTGCTGGGTTACAACGGTTTCGAAGAGCCAAACTGGGCGCATGGTTCCCCGCGCCACCCGCAGACCAGCACCAGCCTGCCCTTCCGCAAAACCATCGACACCAAATGGCTGGAAGTGTTCGACGCCATGTATTGCGGCGACCCGCGCCCGGCCGACGTGCCGGCGGCCAACTTCTGGCGCGCGAAGGATGTCTACTCCGACCACATGGTTCGCATATACGAGCTGAACGGCTATCCCCTCTCGCGCATCGACAACGCCGGCTTCATGATCGGCACAACTGGCACCTGTTACTATCGCAAAACCGCGGCGTGGAAAGGGATGCTGCTGCTCTCGCTGGCGCGCGGCGGCTGGGTCAATACGTACTACGGCAATCTCGATTTGCTCAGCGATGCCGACGCTGCCTGGTTCGCCAGAGCGCAGTCGCTGTTCCTGCCGTTGCAGACATTTGGCCAAACCAGCGTATTCGGCGCGCTGCCGGGAGAAGGGCAACCGTATGGCTTCCTCAACCTCGGGCCGAATGGCGCGCTGCTCACCGTAGTGAATCCGGCGCAAGCCGTTGGGGATGTCGAACTGCCGGCCCTGCCAGAAGACACGTGCGCCGGCCGCCGGCTGCTATTCCACGACGCCGGTTTTGCGCCCCGACTGGGCGAACGAACCCTCACGCTGGGGCCGGAACAAATGGCTGTCATCGGGGCCGGCGCGTATGCCGCGCCCGAACACGACCTCGGCGTTCAGGAAGATGTGGTCATTCCTTCAAGCATCACGCCCTTGAACGCCGATTTTGTGCCGGCGGGCGACAAAGCCATCACCGCCACGGTCAACGCGCCGGCGCAGGCCGGCCTGCGGATTGTCTTTCGCCAGAGCGACGCGCACGGCATTGCCAAACGCACCACCGGCGGCAGCCCGCCCAACGGTGTGACCCTCGGCAGGCTGCTTACCCTCTCTGCCCAACAGGACGGGCATGAGGTCGCGCTGGACATTCAGTACGACAAAGCCATCTGGAGCGGGTTATCGTGGGCGGTGGCCGAAGCGCCGGCAGATCGCCTGCGGGCCGGCGCGCCGGTGACAATCCGCTGCGAGACGAAAGAGGCGGACACCGTGACATTGACGGGCGAGGTGTTTGCGGTGCAGCACCGCCCTGTCGCCTGACGATCTGCCCCGGCGCGCTGCGCCGCTTCTTCGACCGCCGGGCGGCTGAATACACTGGCGCCTCAGCAGATGCGTGGCGGCAACTGCCGGGGCGTCGTCATCATTCCCGCTCGAACCGTCCGGGGAAATCGGGCCGCAGCCCGATCTGGCTGATGTCAATCGGCGCAAAGCCCAGCGCAAAGGCCGGCGAATCCTCGCGCAGCCGGAAGTCCGCGCCGGCCAGATCGACAAACTGCGGATCGGCCACCACGCTGTTCGCGTCGAAGCCCATCCCGCGCCAGGTGTCCCAGCGACCCAGAATCGTCGATATGCCATCGACAAACACGTTGCCCTGCGCCTTCCACACCAGGTTGTAATCCGAAGTCTGGATGCGGTCCTTGCGCCAGTTGATGAATTTGTACAGCGCGCCGCGCACGTGCGTGATGGCAACGATGTTGCGCTGATAGATGTGGTCTTTGCACTCTTCGCCGGCCATTTCCATCGACATGATGGCCGAGTCGTTGGTGTCGCCCACGATCAGGATATTGTTCTCGACGCGGTTGCCAATGCCTTTGGCGAAAATGGGCTGATTGTTCGACGTGCCCGCGATACCCCAGATGATGTTGTTCGTAACGGTGAAGTGGTCGGTGGCGTCGTCGAGGTACATGCCGCTTTGCAGGTCGAATTCGGCGTTGCCGGAATCGTGCACCAGATTGTGATCGTACACATTGTCGCGCCCCGGCCCCCATGATTCCATCGCGCCGGTGTCCTGGCTGTCCTGGTTGGCGTGATGAATGTCATTGAAGGCGATCAGGTTGTTGCGCGAGTGCAGGAAGTCGTAGTGGTTGTCCCACGTCACGCCGGCCACCTCCTCCCGCAACACCTGATAGCGCAGCCCTTTGATTGTCGTGCCGTAGCGCGGCATGTGGTGGATGTGGTTGTGCAGAATCTGATTGTGGCCGCTCTGTTGGATATACACGCCCGCGCCGTGGCCGATCAGCCGGCCGCAGTGGTGGATGTGATTGTTCTCCACGCGATGATGGTGATTCACATCCGGGTTGCCCGGCCCCAGCCCTTCCAGCGACACGCCGCAGTAGCCATGTTCGCGGATCAGATTTCCATAGAGCGTGATGCGTTGCGCATGTCCCAGCACGCGCGCGCCGTTGTTGCCACCGTTCTCGATTTTGCAAAAGCGAAACGAGCAATCCTGCGCGCCGCTGACGCGCACTGCGTCATCGTTGCTGATGGCGATGTCCAGCCCCTCGAAATGCAGATTGCGCACTAGCCGGTCAGGCGATTGACCCTGAATCGCAATCACATGCTTCGCGGATGAAACGACGATGGCCTGCTGTTCGATGGGCGCTCTCGCCGGCCAGACATACACGGCGCGATTCGCCAGATCAATGTGGCACTCGCCTGGCGCAGTGAGCAATGCCAGCACATTCTGGATGGCGTAACGGTTGCCGGGGGTGATTTTGTAGTCGCCGGAACTGCCGCGCAGCCGGATCGCGCGCGCCTGTGCGTCAAGCGTCGCCACAGGCAGCGCAAAGTTAAACCAGTTGTATTGCGGCCAGATGGACACCGTCGCGTTGCGAATGTCCCAGGATGCCGGATCGAGCGCGTCCAGGTCTTCGGCGCGGTACTCGAAACCCGAACTGCCAGCCGGCCCGGCTGTGCGGAAGTAGCCCTGCTTTGGCGCGCGCGCCAGCGTCATGCGCACGCCGTTCTCGAACACTTGCGCAGGCTGAACGCCATCGGGCAGCATGGCGCGCCAGATGCCCTCGCGCCAGGGTTGCCAGCCGGCCAGCCGGACGCCGCCAATCAGCACAGGATGCTCGCCGGGATACGCAGCCCAGGTGATGCCATGCTCATCCGTGCCGGAGTCTTCGGAAGTGAACGTCAGTCCCTGCGGCAGAAAGTACACGCCGGCGCGGATCAGCACGGTCGCCGCGCGGGTCAGCCCCTGGCGAATCTTGTCGCGCACGGCCTGTTGCGCGCGTTGCAGGCTGGCAAATGGACCGTCAGTGCCGTTCGCGTTCGGGGCGGACAGCGCGCCACTCCAGGCGTCGTTGCCATTGGTCGCCACGAAAAAGTCAGCTTGAGGGATTTCGCTCATGGGTGAAACCAGTTTGACGCCGGCGCCGCACGCGGCTGCGCCGAACGCAGTAGCCGCCGTTGCGGCGGCGGCAAGAAACGATCTGCGCGTATATGTGGATGTCATCGTGTGTCTGCTCCTGAGGGCAGGGACAAGCCCTGCATCTGCGCACAGGGGCAGGGACAAGCCCTGCCTACGAATATCTGCCGGCTTCGATCATGCCCACCGTGACTATGTCCGCCTGCCCGTCGCGGGCCACGTCGATGTCGCGCACCATATCGCGCAGCAGCGCATCCAATTCCTGCCAGGCGTAGTTGACAGGCAGTGGCCGGCCTTTGTAGCGCCGGCGAATATTCTCGAACCGCTGCTCCATCTCGCTGAAGCGGGCATCGATGGCAGTTGCCAGCGGCCTGTCGTGTTTGCGCTGATTGCGATAGCGCTGCAATGCGCGCGCCCACTGGCTGAACTGGCCCCACACATCATTCAGCCGCAGGATGTCGCGCTCCAATTCGCCCATCAGACTCGCGCAGCGATTGGCGATGTATTCGTGCTGCTGGATGAGATTGTCCAGCCGGGCGATCACAACGCGCGCGGTGCGTCCACTTTGTTTCAAATCTTCCAGGCCGGCTTCAGCCTGCTCATAGTCCTGTAAAAGCTGATCGGCATCGGCGCATGTGACCGGCATTGGCTCAATATCAGGAATCTGCCCGCGCAGCCGTTCCAGACCGCGCAACTGCTGCCAGGCCTGCCGGCGCGCCTCATCCAGCCGGGCCGGCCTTTGATCGAGCCGCGCCGCAATCTGCGATTCCAGTTCGGCCAGCGCCATATTCAGATCGGTGAGCGCCATCCATGCCTGATTGGCCTGCTCGACGCGCGCGGACAGCGATGGCGGCTTCGCGGGCAGCCGGCCGGCCTGCCGCGCCGGCGCAACTTCCGCGATGTCACGCGCTTCCAAAAGCGCCAGCGCCGCCTGCATCGCGCTATCCAGATCAAACGGCGCGATGGCCGTCAATGTCTCCACGCGCGATCCAAGTTGCGCGCGCGCCTGAGCGCATTCAGCCTGCAACGCCGCGCACAGGTCGGTCACTGCGCCCAGACACTGGCGCGACCATGCCTCAACGCTGACCGCTTTATCCGACACCTTGCCCGTGTCGCGCTGGTCGAGCAGTTCGCCCAGCCGCTGGCCGCGCTGCCAGATTTCGATCAGTTCATCCCAGCGGGCCGCGCTCGGCGCGCCGGGCAAAAGCCGGCCGGCTTCGATGGTCAATGCCTCCAGCGCGCGCGCTGTGTCGGCCAGCAGCGCGCGGGCCGATTGCTCCTGTTTCTGAATGGCGCTCAGGATCTGGTCGATGCTGTTCAATCGCGCGCTCAGGGCGCGACGCTCGCGCAAGTAGACCGTCAACGCATCGATCCACTGCCGGATGTGACTTTCTGCAACCGGGCGGTTGTCGAACAACGGGGTCAGGTCCTGCTCGCGCCGGGCCAGCGCCAGGGCATCGGCGCGCAGGGCTGTCACGCCGTCTGTCGGCGGCCAGTTGTCTGGCGCAAACTGAGACGCCGCGATATGCGCGCCGGCTGTCTCCTGCAACCAGTCGGCGCGCGTCCGGGATTCGTCGCTCCGCAGCAACGCCTGCAACTGGCTGTGCAGGTCGCGCGCTTCATTGACCTGCGTTTCCAGCGCGCGGGCCTGCAAGCCCAGTTCGAGCGCCTTGTCCAGATCGCTCTTCAGCCGGCTGTCGTTGCGCGGCGCATCCAGCCCGCCGATTTCGTTGCGCAGACGCAGCAGCCGGTCGCGTTCGGCGGCGCTGTGTTCCCAAGCGACCGGACAAACGGGCGAGCGGGCTAATTCGTCCATGACCGCCTGTATGCGGTCGAGCCACTGGTTGTTGGCGAGAATAGCCTGCTCGATGCCCTGATAGGTCTTGCGCAGCCCCATGACCCGTGTTGCCAGATCCCTGGCCTGCATCGCCAGCCGGGTGGCGGCGTTGGACAGGTCGGCCAGCGCGTCAACATCGGCTGCCCGTTGCTGGTCGTCGATCATCTGCGCCGTCTGCCGAAGCTGCTGCAGCTCAAATGTGTAGCTGGCCACGTCAAGCTGGCGCGGCGCCTCGCGCAGCGCCTTCTCTGCCGCGCCGATTTCCAGTTGCATGACGCCGATCATGTTGCGCGCTTCGGTGTATTGCGACTGCCAGGTTTGCAGCCGGCGCAGCGTGTCGTAGATCGGACGCTCGATAGCGCGCAACACCGCATGAGCCTCGCGCGTGCTGTCCTGCGTTGCGCGCTGCATCACAACCTCGTCGGCGCCCTGTAAAAAACACTCCGGCAACCCGCGCAGCGCCGTCACAAATCCATCCGCCTGGGCGAGCGTCGCGTTCAGGCTGTCGCCGCGCGCGCCGGACTCTTTCAACGACTGGCCGATTCGGGCGATGCGATCGGTTGCGCCCAGCAGCCCGCGCACACGGCCGGCAACGTCCAGCGGCAGGCCGCGCAACTGATCGAGCAGGCCGGCAACGCGCGCAAGCTGATCCTGCAAGCCCTGCGCACTGACCGCGGCGAGCCTGGCCTGCTGGAGATGCTGCGTCCAGCGGCGCAGGTGAGGCCAATACACCGCCGCAATGCGTCGAACGAAATCGCCAGGCAGTTCGGGAATGGTGGCGTCGAGATGAGTCAAACGGGCTGCGCATCGACGATGCTCGTTGCGCGCCTGTTGCAGCCGGCCGGCCACATCCTGGGCCAGCGGGCCATAAGGTTCAGGGCTGTCCGGCGCATACTGACTTGCGGCAATCTCGTGCTGCGCCAGCGCGGCGTCGGTGGCATCGAGCAGATGCCGGATGTGGGCAGTCTCTTGCTGGTAGTGGCGCGCATGGTTCCTGGCCAGCGCATAGAGCGCAACCCACACCAAAACAGCGGTGAGGATGATCGCCAGAACAATCAGCAGCAGCGTTTCAATCGCGCTCATGGGCAGCATCACTTCTCGCGCCGATTGTACGATACCCCCTGCTTCGGCATTCAGCCTTCTTCCTTACTCTTTCTACCGCCCTTCAGAGGCTTCGAACATCGGGGCGAGCAGCCTGTCGGTCGGCGCGAACTCGTCCGTCAACATAATGCTGCCGTTGTCCATCACCGCCCGCAGTTGAGCTTCGGACACCAGCCAGTTGTCCACGGCGCGCAATGTGTCGCCGCCATACATCTGGCGCAATCTATCCACGTCGATCGGCGCTGGTGACGCCAGCACCACGTAGGTGTTGCGCACCAGCGTCTCCCAGTTGTCGCTGGTGGGAATCAGATAAAGATAGTCGAACGTCTGGCGTAACGTGCGCAGAAACGCGCCGATAAATTGCCGCTCTTTGCCGTCGATCAGATTGAGCATGTAGATGCCGTCATCGGTCAGGTGTCGCCGCACCAGTTGATTGAACTCGCGCGTAGTCAGGTGATACGGCACCGAGAAGTCGTTGAAGGCGTCGCCCATCACAAGGTTGTAGCGCCGCGCCGGCTCAAGGTCGGTCAGAAACAGGCGCGCGTCCTGGTTGAAGGAGCGGATGGGCGTGTCGCGGCGCAGGCCCAGCATGTCATGGGCGATCTGCGTAACGCCGGGGTCGATCTCGGCCACGTCAATGATTGAGCCGGGGTAGACATATTCGATGTACTTTGGCAGCGTGTAGCCGCCTCCGCCAATGAAAAACGCGTCAAGCCGGCCATCGCGCCCTTCCAGATACTCCAGCACCTCCGCCCCAACCTTCTCATAGCCATAGGCGAGCTGGCTGGGATCTTCCAGCGCGGTGTAGCTGTGCACCAGCCGGTCGAGGATGAGGGTCATGTACGTAACCCGGTTGTCGCGGATGTCTTCGCGCACTTTGATGCAGAAGTAGTTGGTCTCGCGCAGGCAAGGCCCGGCCAGAACAGGCCGCAAGGGCAGAAGGAACGCGGCCGCGATCAGCGCCAGCGCGGCGACAGCCGGGACAATGCGGTTGCGCGTCCATTGCCCGATCAACAACGCGATCGCGATCAAAATCACGCCGACCCCAAGCAGGATCGCGCGCGTGCCGAACCACTGCACCAGAAAGTAGCCGGTGGCAAACGTGCCCAGAATGCTGCCCAGCGCAGACGCGGCGTAGATGCGGCCGATCACGTGGCCGGTCCTGCTCAGGTCCTGAAGCGTCAGTTTGACCACCAGCGGCGAGATGGCGCCCAGCAGCGCGCTGGGGACAAAGAAGATCGACGCGAAGTACAGCGCCATGCGCGCCACCAGCGGCAGGGCGGCAATGCGCGGCAGGCCGGCTTCGCCAAACAGCGTCACCGTGCCCAGAATGCTGAAGCTGCCCAGGCCGGCCAGCGCAAAGAGCGCGCCCAGCGCGCGCCGCGACGCCCAGCGGTCAGCCAGTTTGCCGCCGATGTAGTTGCCCGCGCTGATGCCGGCCAGAATCACGCCGATGATGCTGGTCCAGGTGTACAACGACACGCCGACATAGGGCGCGACCAGCCGGCCGGCCACCAGCTCGATCGTCATGACGCAGGCATTGCTGATGAACACGATCAGACCGGGCTGCCACAGCCAGTCTTTGCCCTGGGCTGCCGGAGGTGGAGAGGGCGCGGGTTGAGGAGACGCATTCTGCGCTTGCAGGGTTGTCATGGTCCAATGCTACTTGATTCGCCGGCCGGCGCCTGTCCTGCATGGCGGGGTTGGCGTAATGGATGGCCGGCTGACAGTCTGGGCGCAAGCCGCAGCGCATTCTGCCAAAGCCAACCTTACTTGCGCAGCGCGCGCAACATGGCGCGCGTGAACGGCCCGTACACGGCGGCGCGCATCACCAGCGCGCCGGCCAGTGGCAGCAGCAGCGTGATCAGCCAACCACTGGGCGTGAGCGGCACGGCGTTGAACACCTGCGGGACAATCTGCGGGACGGCGATGCCAACCCCCAGGAACCCCAGGCCGGCCAGGAACTCGCGCGGTTGCTTGCGAAGCGTGTCAAAGTTAAAGATGGACACGTCGTGCACGTCCCAGAACACGTGCATGCTGAAGTGCAGATTGACCATCGTGAACGCCATGCGCGCGGCAGCCAGATCGCGCGTGAGCGCGTACTCGATGATGTATGCGGCGGTGAACACCACGCCACCCACAAAGCCGACCAGAATGCTATAGGCCAGCACTTCGCGCGTGAAGCGAAAGGTGTAGCCGGGCTTCAGCAGGCCAAACGCCAGCAACGCGCACGGCAGCGAGACCGTCATCGTGGCAATCCAACTGATCTGGCGCGGCTCGGCCGGGAACGGCAGCGCCACGTAACCGATGAACAGAAACGCCAGAATCGTGATGACGTTCTTGGCCAGATAGAGCCGCGAAGAAGCGTAGATCTTTTGCGTGATGCGCTGGCCCTCCTGCAGCGCGCGCGGCAACGTGGACATGCTGTTGTTCAACAGCACCAGTTCCGACACGTCTTTGGTGATCTGCGCGCCATCGTTCATCGCCACGCCCAGGCGCGCCTGCTTGATCGCCGGCACGTCGTTCACGCCATCGCCCACCATGGCGACATACTCGCCCTGTTTCATCAGCGAGGCGACAATGCGTTGTTTGGTTTCCGGCGTGATGCGGGCAAACAGGCCGTGCGTGCGCGCAGCCGAGTCGAAGGCCGCGCCGCTGAGTTCTGACAATTCCTGCTCCGTGATGGCAGCCAGGTTCTTCACGCCTGATCGCTGGGCAATTGCTCTGACGGTCTCGGCGTTGTCGCCGGAGATGACCTTGATGCGCACACCCAGGCGCTCGAACGCGCTGATGGTGTCGGCGATGTCGGGGCGGATTTCGTCGCGCAACACCACCAGCGCCACCGGCTCGCGCCGCTCGGGCAGGCGTGAATCGCCGGCTTGAGTGACGCCGGACGACTCGACCAGCGCCACGACGCGCAGGCTTTGTTCGGTGAACGCGCGCACCTGGGCCTGAATGACGCCGGCGCGCGGATGCTGCGGGTCGAGCACCAGTTCGGGCGATCCCAGCACCAGCGTGCGCGGGTCGTCGCGCGCGGGGTCGGCGTCGCGCAGTGTGACTGCGCCCCATTTGCGCGCCGAACTGAACGGGATTTCCCCCACGACCACCGGCCTGTGGCGCGGCTGGCCGGCAAACTCGGCGATGGCGCCGGCGGTCTTGTTCTGCGCGGCCACGCTGCCGGCATACTGCGCCAGGCGCTCCACTGCGCCGGCCGGCGAATAGTCGCCCAGCGGCACGACTTCCTGCACGGTCAGCCTGTTCTGCGTGAGCGTGCCGGTCTTGTCGGTGCACAGCACGGTGACGTTGCCCATGCTCTCGATGGCGTTGATGCGCTGCACCAGCGTGTCGAAGCGGGCGATCTGCACTGCGCCGACGCTGAGCGAGACGGTGTTGGCGAGGATCAGGCCGGCCGGCACAAAACTGGTGACGATGGTGAGGGTGTAGCGCAGCGCGTCCAGCATCGGCACATCGGTGCGCCAGGCGGCCAGCAACTGCAACACCACCACAACCACCATCAGCACCACCAGCACTTGCACGACGAAGTTGAGCTTCTGTTGCAGCGGGGTGAGCGCGTTCTTCAGCCCTTTGGCGGTTGCGGTCAGACGGTTGGCGTAGCTGTCGGCCCCGATCTTTGCGGCGCGCATGACGCCGGCGCCGGCCAGACAGAACGTGCCGCTCATCACCTCATCGCCAACTGCTTTGGAGACCGAGTCGGATTCGCCGGTGAGCAACGATTCATCCATCTCCAGCGCGCGGCTCTCCACCACCGGCCCATCCACCGGAGCGCGGTCGCCGGGTTCCAGAAGCACCAGATCATCCAGCACGATCTGTTCGACGGGAATCTCGACCGCCTGCCCGTTGCGGCGAACGCGCGCCTTGCGCGCCGCCATTGCCGCCAGCCGGTCGAGCTTGCGTTTGGCCAGCAACTCCTGGACGATGCCCACGATCATGTTGATCCACACACTCGCGCCGGAGAAGAGTGTGTCGCCGATGACGAGCATGCGCGCGCCGGTGGTTGCCAGGCCGACCGCGAGCGTCGCGCCAACCGCGATTAACAACACCATGTTGAAAACGGTGAAGACGTTGTCGCGGATGATGTCCCACGCACTGCGCGCCGTTTTGGGCGTGTATGCGTTGGTCTGGCCTCTGGCAATGCGCTGCTGAACCTCGGCGTCGGTGAGGCCGGTCAACATGGCGCGCGCTGACATCTGATTCGTGTCAACGGCGTCAATTGAAAGAGGGAGCGCAGCTTTGTCCATATAATTCTTTGCTCAGCAACGGACAAAACACGATGCATTCTACCTTTGACTGCGCCAGAACAAACCTTGCGGGCCTTGCGTCAAAGCGGTTTCAAATCAGGATCAAGTCGCCGACGATTGTTTGCGTTGCCCTGATGCTCATCCACATGGGATTGTCGATGCTCTATGCTTTGATAATTCCCCTGTGGGAAGCGCACGACGAGACCGGGCACTATGCCTATGCGCGCTATCTGGCGCAACACGGGGGACGTTTGCCACCGATCGGACTGAAACTCGACCAGTTCGACGAATCACATCAACCCCCCCTGTACTACTGGCTGGTGGCGCTGGTGATTTCGGGTATCGACACCACAGACAACATTCAGCCGGCGTTCAATCCACCCTGGTGGCGGCTGTGGATCAAGCCTGATCCACGGCTGACCAGCCAGCCATGCGCAGGCACGGCGCTGGCGGTTCGCGCAGGCAGGATGGTTTCGATTGCCCTGAGCGCGCTGTCTGTCGGCATCACCTTCCTGGCGGCTCGCACTCTGTTCCCCGGCAGCCCATCGTTGGCGCTGCTGGCTGCGGCGCTGTATGCGTTCTGGCCCTTGTTTCTGGCTATCGGTGGCGTGATTACCAATGACGTGGGGATTGCTCTTTTCGGTTCGCTGACGCTGCTGTTTTGCGCGCGCATCTGGCAGCGGCGAACAGAAGGCCCTGTGCCGGCAGATCTGCTTTTGCTGGCTGTCTGCCTGGCCGGCGCCAGTCTGACCAAAGACTCAGCGGTGTCGCTGACGCTGTTTGGCGCGGCGACTGTCGCCGGCGCCGCTATCAGCGCAGTCCGACGCAGGCGGGGCGCCACCCTGTTCAGGATCGCAGGATTTTTTATCATTCCGCTGATTGCGCTGACCGTTGCCGGCATTCAGTTGTCCGAAGGACGCAGCCTGCGCCAGTTCATCGGCGCCGGCAGCATGGCGATCGCAACCGGCAGCGCCGCAGTCAGCGCAGGCGCGCCGGACGCCGCGCCAGACAGCCCGCTGGTGGTGTTTGCCCAGGGCTTGCAAACGCACGGCTGGCGCTTTGCGTTCGACAGCCTGTTCGGCGCGTTTGGCTGGGGGGCCATTCGTATGCCGCCGGCGTGGTACTGGATCGCGCGCATTGCAGCCGGTGTGGCGCTGATCGGGCTGCTGCTGGCCCTCAGAACCGCGCAGATGCGCTCGGTCGCGCTCTTTGTGGCGTTCGGGTTCGCCTGTGTGGCCGCAGCGCCGATCGTTAGGACTCTTCTGGGCGGCGAACCGGGGCTGCTGATGGGACGGTTCTTCCTGCCGGGACTGAGCGCGCTGTGCGTGTTGCTCGCCGTTGGTCTGCAAGCGTTGCCAGGCAGGCGCGTGATTGCGCTGGCAACACTCGGCGGCGTTGCATGGGCAGGCCTGGCGACGCCCATGCTGGTAATCGGGCCGGCGGTTGCAAAGCCGCCGTTCGTGCTGGGGCCATACGAGGAAATGCGCGATATTCAGGCGTCCACTGACATCGTCTATGGTGACAGCATCCGCCTGCTCGGCCACTCGCTGACCAGCACGCCGGCCAGCCGCAACAACGGGCTGACGCTTGTCTTGTACTGGCAGAGCCTGCGCCGCCTTGACGCCGATTACCGCCTGCGCCTGGAGCTGTTCACCCCTGACGGCCGGTCGCTTTACATCCAGCGCGACTTCGATCCGGGTTTCGGCCAGTTTCCAACCGGCCGCTGGACTCCTGGAGACACCTTTGCCGAACATTATCATCTGCCAGTATGGCCAGATACGCCCGTCCCGGTCGTGGCTCAGGTTCGGGCAAGCTGGATCGATCAATCCAGCGGGGCGTCGCTCGAACCGCAGTGCGAGGGACGCCCGTGCCAGGCGCTATTCGGCGCAATTCCAATTCGGCTGGACGGTGCCGAAACACAACGCTGGCGTGATGCGCCAGCGCGCTTTGTCGTGGCAGAGCACATCGAACTGGTGGATGTGATTGCGCCGGCGGGCCTGACCACCGAGGAACCGTTTACCGTGACCCTGATATGGCGCAATCGCGCCACGCAGTCCCGCCCCCGCACTGCCTTTGTGCATCTGCTAAACGCTGCCGGCGCGCCGATTGTTCAATCTGATGCGCAGCCGCGTGGGGGCGACTACCCCACCCCGTTCTGGTTGCCCGGTGAAATTGTGCCGGACACACACACGCTGGACACGCGCAACTTGTCGGGCGGGCGCTATCAACTGGCCGCCGGCATGTATGACTCGATCACACAGGAGCGACTGCCGGTTGCTGACACAAGCGGCGGCGCGGTTCCCAATAACTTAATTGTCCTGATGAGCCTGGACATGCAGGGAACGCGATGAGGGCCTGTTTCAGCGCGCGCCCGGCGCGATGCGCGCCGGCGTATACACACGCGGCGCAATTTCCAGCGTTTCCTCCGGCCCGGCGCGAGTGTATGGGACGGCCTGAAGCGTGTACGGGCCGGCCGGCAGATCGGGCGGAATCTCCATCACATAGAACGCCGCCAGCGATTTATCGACTGTCGCATTGGGCAGGCCGTAGGGCGCGGCCAGGTATTGATCAGATTGCGCGACCCACGCCCCAGCCGAATTGACCAGGCGCAGCGAGACGCGCGTATCCAGCGGCAGGCCGGAGAAGCGTGCCAGCGTCCAGAAGCAGGCCACCTCCAGCGTGGCATCGCCGGCGCGCGGCGAGTCGAAGACATGACACCCCAGCGCGCCCAGCCCGCGCGCCGGGCCGGCGTCGGCATCCACGCGCGACTGCAACGGCACAGGGCTGGGCATCGGCTGATAGGGTTGCGCAAAGCGGAAATGGCGCAGCCGCAGGTTGTGAAAACCAGCTATTTCCTGATAGGCGCGCCCCTGCGCCTGGCGGCGCAACAGCTCGGCCACGATGTGCGTGGGGTCGATGACATCCTGTTGCCATTCGAGCAGCCACGCCCCGGAGGCGCCGGCCAGCTCGCGGTTGAGATAGGGCGCGGCCAGATCGTAGTCGAGCACATGGCTGATGTCGAGCACAGGATCATCGGGGACGGCAATCCAGCCGGTGTCTCCGTAGTAATAAGCAAAGACGGGAGCGAAGTGGCCGGAGACGAGAACAACGCGCTCATCCGGCCTGGCCTGCGCGCGCACAAAGGCCGCCGCGCCGCGAAAGTCTTCGTTGGCGTAGAGCGGGTCAGCGCGCCAGGCCCACATGCCCAGCGCGGCAAGGGTCAGACACACTAAGCCGGCCGGCAACGCCAGCCGCGCGCGGCGAGATGTTGCGCCCCCGAATGTCACGCCCATTCCCGCGACCAGCAGCGGCGCAACAATGGCCGAGTAGCGCGCCGCATATTTGCCGGTCAACGCGCAGAACGCGGCAATCCCGATCAGGCCGATCAGGCTGACCACCATCACGGCGTGTGCCTGCGGGGATGCAATCATCAACAGGCCCAGGACGATTACGCTGGTTAGCGCTACTGCGTGCGGAATCAGACTCTCCGGCAGATTGCGCGGCAGAACGAGGGAGGCCGCGCTGCGCATGAGCGTCTGGCTCAGATCGAGCGGATCGCTGAAACTGGTGCCATACGCCGCGCGGAACGAGAGCAGCCACAGCGTCCACACACCGGTTATGAGCGCGATTGCGGAAATTGCCAACACTGGGATTCTGAACACGCGCCAGATGCCGGAGACGCCGGCTCGCCGCGCGCGCCAGTGAGAAGCCAACAGGCGGGCGAGAATGACAACGACCTGCGCGGCAATGATAAAGGCAGCCAGGACGTGCGCGCTGAAAGCGGCAATGCACAAGCCGGCCCACACAACCCAATCCACCGGGCGGGCGTCCTCGCGCAAACAGCGCGTCACCAGCGCGACGCACGACGCAAACGCCAATAGCGTGACCAGCGCGTACATGCGCGCTTCCTGCGAAACGGCTACATTCACCGGCCACACCGCGATGAACGCCAGCGCCCACAACCCGGCAGGGCGGCCCGCAATCCGCGACGCGAGCGGCGCAACCAGAGCGACCGTGAGCAGGCCGGCAAAGACCGAGACCAGCCGCGCGCTGAATTCGCTGTCGCCGGCCAGCCGCGTCCAGACGAACAAGACAACGTAGTAGAGGGGGGTATTCAGCTCAAGCGGGCCGGCCTGCCCGACGACATGGCCCAGGCTGTGGCGGACAAACATAACCGAGTAGCCCTCGTCGTACCAGAAACTCTGCGCGTCCAGGCCGATGACGCGCACGACGAAGGCAGCGAGCAACAGGATGGGCGCAAGCCAGACGCGACGCGATGCGAAGCGCATGTCGGAATGATAAACAAGAAACCTCACAGGTCTGTGGAGACCTGTGAGGTTTGACATCCGGCGGACAGATGAGACTACTTCTTCACGCCGTGCTTCAGCGCCGCATGCGCCGCCGCCAGGCGGGCAATCGGCACGCGGAACGGCGAGCAGCTCACGTAGTTGTTGCCGATGCGATAGCAGAAATCGACCGAGTCGGGGTCGCCGCCATGCTCGCCGCAGATGCCCACTTCGAGACTGGGGCGGGTCTTGCGGCCTTCTTCGACAGCCATGCGCATCAGCACGCCCACGCCTTCCTGATCGATGGTCTGGAAGGGGTTGGCCGGCAGGATGCCATCCTCGACGTACTTGAGCAGGAAGCCGCGCTCGGCGTCGTCGCGCGAGTAGCCGTAGGTCATCTGGGTCAGGTCGTTGGTGCCGAAGGAGAAGAACTGCGCCAGCGTCGCAATCTCGGCGGCCGTGACAGCGGCGCGCGGGATCTCGATCATGGTGCCGAACTTGTAGTCAACCTTCACGCCCTTCTCGGCCATGACTTCCTTTGCCACAGCCTCCAGTTCCGGCTGCACTTTCTTCAGCTCGTTGACGTGGCCGGTGAGCGGGATCATGACCTCAGCGTGCGGCTCATAGCCTTCCTGCTTGACGTTGCAGGCGGCCTCGAAGATGGCGCGCACCTGCATCTTGATCAGGCCGGTGAGCATGATGCCCAGGCGGATGCCGCGCAGACCCATCATCGGGTTCTGCTCGTGCATGGCGGTCACGGCCTGAAGCATTTCTTCTTTGGCTTTCAGTTCCGCTTCTTCCGCCTCGGTCAGGCCGGCGTACTTGCGCTTGGCCTGCAAGTAGCTGGTTTCCTTGAGCAGGTCTTCCTGGCTGGGCAGGAACTCGTGCATCGGCGGGTCGATCAGGCGGATGATGACAGGCAGGCCGGTCATCGCGCGGAACAGGCCCTCGAAGTCGCCGCGCTGGAACGGCAACAACTCGTCCAGCGCCTGCTGGCGCGTGGCGTCATCTTTGGCGAGGATCATGCGCTGCACGATGGGGAGGCGCTCTTCTTCGAAGAACATGTGCTCGGTGCGGCACAGACCAATGCCCTGCGCGCCATACTGGCGGGCGCGCTCGGCGTCGCGCGGGTAATCCGCGTTGGCCCACACTTGCAGACCGGGGAAAGGCTTGCCATTGACAACGCGGCTCTTGCGGGCGCTGATTTCATCGGCCCACTTGAGCAGGGTGACCAAATCTTCCTGCTCCTCAAACGACGGGCTGACGGTCGGCAACTGACCGACGTAGGCTTCGCCTTTGGCGCCATCCAGGGAAACCCAGTCGCCTTCTTTCAGCACCTGTCCATCGCTGGTGACGGTGCGGGCGACAAGGTCAATCTTCAGCGAATCGGCGCCGCAGACGGCCGGGATGCCAAACTGCCGAGCGACCACTGCGGCATGCGAGGTGGCGCCGCCGCGCGCGGTGAGAATGCCTTTGGCGGCCACCATGCCGTGCACGTCATCGGGCTTGGTCTCCGGGCGGATGAGGATAACGGCTTTGCCTTCTTCCCTGCCCCACTTCTCGGCCAGATCGGCGTCGAAGGCGAGCATACCGACGGCGGCGCCGGGCGAGGCGTTGACGCCTTTGGCGAGCAGCCGGCCTTCGTTCTTCGCCGCCTTGACCGCCGCCTCGTCAAACTGCGGGTGCAGCAGGAAGTCCACGTCGGCGGGGGTCACGCGGCGCACCGCTTCTTCCTTTGTGATGAGCTTTTCTTTGGCCTGATCGACGGCAATCCTGATCGCGGCTTTGGCGGTGCGCTTGCCGTTGCGGGTTTGCAGCATGTAGAGTTTGCCCTGTTCGATGGTGAACTCCACATCCTGCATGTTCTTGTAGTGCTTCTCCAGCAGGGCCGCGATCTTCATGAACTGCTTGTAGGTCTTCGGCATCTCCTTTTCCATCTCGGAGATGGGCTTGGGTGTGCGGATGCCGGCCACCACATCTTCGCCCTGAGCGTTGAGCAGGTACTCGCCGAGCATCTTCTTTTCGCCGGTCGAGGGATCGCGCGTGAAAGCGACGCCGGTGCCGCTGTCCTCGCCCATGTTGCCGAAGACCATCGTCACCACATTGACCGCTGTGGGCAGCGTGGTCTTCCACCCCATCTGCTTCGCGTAGGTCCTGGCCTTGTGGCCGGTGGCGCTGCGGAACACGGCCATGGCGCATTCGCGGAGCTGCTCGTAGACATCCTGAGGGAAGTCGCGGCCGGTTTCATCCCTGATGACCTGCTTGAAGATAGCCACCAGTTCCTTCAGGTCGTCTGTGGTGAGATCGGTGTCGGACTTGTAGCCCTTGTGCTCCTTCATGCGCTCCATCGGCTCGTCGAACTTCTCGTCGGCAATGTCGAGCACGGTGCTGCCGAACATCATCAGCAGGCGGCGATAGGAGTCATAGGCGAATCGCTCGTTGCCGGTGATCCGGGCCATTTCCTCGACGGTCTTGTCGTTCAGGCCGACGTTGAGGACGGTCTCCATCATGCCGGGCATGGACTCACGCGCGCCGGAGCGAACGGACACAAGCAGCGGGCGCACACCCGGTTTGCCGCCACCGAACGCCTTGCCGGTCTGCTTTTCGACGACTTTCATCGCGGCGAGGGCCTGATCCCAGATCTCTTTGGGAATCTTGTTGCCGGCCTTGACGAAGGCGTCGCAGACCTCGGTGGTGATGGTGAAGCCGGGCGGCACCGGCAAGCCGGCGCTGGTCATATCCCACAGCCCGGCGCCCTTGCCGCCGAGCAGGTTGCGCACATCGTTCCAGGTCGGCGCGACTTTCTGAACGGCTTTGGTGTCGTTGAACAAATAGACCCAGGTCTTCTGTCCATTGACGCCGGGTTTTGCGGTCGCCTTCGAGGTCTTCACACTCGCGGGCCCGGAGGCTGGTTTGGAGATCGGTTTCCTGGTTGCGGTCTTAACTGCCATTGGTGCAATCACTCCTGACTGGTATTGAATATTGTGAGGGGCTGGCGCGGTTCCACGATCAGCAGCCATCACTTGGGTTGCGTTCAAACCTGAGTATTGTACGCCGATTTGTCAGGAAGACCAAAATCGAAAATCGAAATCGCGGCCATCGCGCATGGCGCAGACAACACCATGAGCATCTGGCAGGGACGCGCCGGCCAGCAAGTCAGGCTGTTGAGTCGCTCCGCCGGGCCAAATCCCGTCGTATGTTTGTGGATTCCGCCGGCGTGGGATATCTGGCATGCCGGCGCGGGCAACATCGTGTGGGAGATCACCGGGCAGACTGCCGTTGCCAATGCACTCCCCCTTGCGGAGGGCGCGCACTGTACTACAAGGGGTCGCTCAACAACCTGAAGCCGCGCTTCGATGATTCGCCGCTGCGGATGGATTCGGACGGCGATGGCGTAAACAATTTCGATGAGCTTGTGCGCTTAAGCCCGCGCCAGCA
Organism: uncultured Anaerolineae bacterium; assembly: GCA_937927775.1. GTDB lineage: Bacteria > Chloroflexota > Anaerolineae > J036 > Brachytrichaceae > Roseilinea. Next base: position 19,657 of record CALBEF010000110.1, read on the forward strand.
GCCGCTCTACACCTGGAACGCCAAAGGCACTGATCCTGCGGTGAAGCATCCCGGGCCGATGGCGCAGGATTTCTACGCCGCGTTTGGACTGGGTGACAGCGACATCTCGATCGCCACGATCGACCTGGACGGGGTGGCTCTGGCGGCGATCCGGGGGCTGTACGCGCAACATCAGGAATTGCAGCAGGAGAACATGGCGCTGCGCGCCCGACTGGAGACTCTGGAAGCGCGTCTGGCGGCGCTGGAGCAGGCCGGAGGCAGAAGGTGAGTGATGTGACGGGCGAACTCACGTTTTCAGATACGCGCCATAGGGATCGACCGCCCCCAGCAGTTGCAGCCGCACGGGGTCGCCGCTGGCTTTGGCCTCCGCAATCAGGCGCGGCGACGGCTCGTAGCCCTGCCACACCTTCATCCACACATGGCCGTAGTTGTAGATCAACACTTTGCGCGGCTGATCGCTGTCGTTGTTCACCGCGCAGTGATACACGCGCCCGTTGAAGAGATAGGCTGTGCCGGCTTTGCCGGTCATCTGGACAGCGCCGGGCATCTGCCTGGGGTCGGCCACATCGGGGAACTGAAAGTCCATTGGCAGCCGGTGCGAGCCGGGGATCATGGCCGTGCCGCCGCTGTCGGGGTTCACATCGGTGAGCAGCCAGAACACCTTGACCATCATCACCGACAGGGGGTGATACACGCCCGGCAGCCCGACATCGTGATGCCAGCCGGCGTGTGTGCGCGGCGTGCGCGGCGGGGTGATGTAGTACGAGTTGTCGATCATCGACACGTCATCGCCCACGATCTCGCGCACGATCGGAAAAACGCGCGGATGCCACATCAGCCGCAGCAGCGTGTCGTCGTAGTTGATCGGGGCGATCACTTCCTCCAGCTCCGGCTTGCGGACGCCGGGGAGGGCCGGGTCCGCGCGCCAGACCTGCTCCACGCGATCGGCGGCGGCGCGCACGTCGCGCAGTTCGTCGGGGGTCAGGGCGTTCTCGATCACCAGAAAGCCGTTCGTCTCAAAGGCAATTCGCTGAGCGTCTGTCATCACTCGCACAGGCATGGTTTCCCTCACGCATCACACCGTCACAACATTGGCGCCACCATAGCACGCCGGGCCGGAGATTGTCAATGCGGCGGGCAACCCGCTCACTTGCTCACCCTGTGCCAGAAAGACAGGCGGCGATCTGCAAGCCGGCAGCTACCGGCCTTCTTCCGCCTGTCGCAACGCTCCGAAACGATTCGCCCGGCGGGCCATAAGAGCCAGGGGCACTGGCCCTTGTCGGCGATTCCGCCGTGTTCATTTGGCGCGGCTACGGATAGTTGTCGGGATTGTCGATGGTTAGCCCCTCTGTCCGCGCCGCATTCAGCAGTTCCACATCGGCGGCCACGAACACCAACGGCGCGCGCGCGACCTGCGACATGTCCAGCGCCACTGCGAGTTGCAGCGCGTCTGCCGCGCGCAGCCGATGCTTCTCGGCCAGGGTCATGGCGAGATCGAAGTGGCGCGTCGTCGTCGCAATCACGATGTAGCCTGCGTCGAAGTCGCGCCGGAATCGTTTGATCTGCCGGGCAGCAAGGGCGGGTTTGGTCCGGCGCGCGATGGTTGCCGTGACTTCCACGCCGGTCAGACGCGCGAGGTAGATGTCGTTGCCGGGGGCGCCGGTCACGCCGGCGATCCACTGCGAGCCGGCTTCACGGATATATCGCTTGACGAGCGCGCTGGAGTCCACGTAGTAAGCGGGCATGTCAGCGGCGGTCTTCCACCAGCGATGCGGAGGCAGGCTTGCGGCCTTCGTATGGCGACGGGTCGAACGGTTGAATACGCCGGTCTTCGCGCCGCTTGATTTGGGTGATGAGGCCGGCCTCCAGCAGGCGGCGCTGCGCGGCGTATTCATCATCGCTGGCGTCGCCAAACCAGGCCCGGACGGCCTCCAGACGCACCAGCCAGCGCCGCTTCTGCACGCGCAGCGCCGGCACGCGCTGCGCGCGCACGGCCTCGGCCAGGGTGGACAGCGGCACGCCCGTGTGAGCGGAGGCGTCCGAAAGCGACATGAACGGCCCGAGTTCAGCAAGCGAGGCCTCGATCTTGCGGACGATTTCCTGTTCTCGCGCCAGCATCCGAGCATCCATAGTGACTACGATGCTATCGCATTAACTACAGGATGTCAACGGCATCCCTCATGACGCAACGCCGGCGACTAGCGATCCTCTTCCGCCTGTTGCCGACCCTGATCGAGGCGCTTGAGCGCGCGGCAGGCGATGGAGTCGGGGCACGGCGTGGGCTGTTCAACCACCGGCGTGGCCGGCGGACTGGCCCGGGGCCGGCCGCCATCGCAGCCGGCCAGCGCGACGCACACTCCAGCCGCCGCCATAACCAGTGCCAGCCACCATCCGCTCGTTCGCCCGCATTTCTGCGCTTCTGCCATCGCCATCCCTCCACACCCAAAACGTGACATCCGCCCTCTAACTCCTGTCTCCTGCCTCCTGTCTCCCAACCCCACAACACCCGCCCAAACCGTCGTCGATCACTCACGCGCAAAGGCGTTGAGGCGTTGAATGGATTGGCGCGCGTCAGCAGGCGGATACATGTGCGCATCCTCCTTGAATGTGTCCCGGAAGGCGGGGGGCATAGCACAATCCGGAAGCCGGCCTGTTCAAAGCGGCCTCAACGGCCCGCGCGTGGAACTTGTCGCGCCGGTTGAACAGGGCAATGAAGCAGCTTGTGTCGAGAAACACAGCCGGCGCAGCCACGGGGGGCGCCATCAGTTCTCCGCGCTGCCATCGCCATCGTCAACATCGGCCAGGCCGCGCCGCAGATCGGCATAAAGATAGTCGTCGAGGCGTTCAGACAAATCTTCGGGCGGGTTCAGGCCGGCATCAATGGGTTGAGCTTCGGCCAGGCGGAGCAATTGCGTCAGGACGTGGCTGTTCACGGAATTTTCTTCCATGCGCGGCTATTTCAGAACGTCACGGACAGACCGCCATCGGCAACCAGGACATGGCCGTTCACGTAGGTGTTCAAGCGCGAGGCCAGCCACACGATCGGCTGCGCGATCTCATCCGGCTGCGACGCGCGCGCGAGCGGAATGCGTCGCTGTTGCACGTAGTTGGCAATGAACCACTCCGACTCCAGCTCGTTCCTGCCGTTCACGATGGCCATCGGCGTGTCCACAAAGCCGGGCGCCACGCTGTTCACCAGAATGTTGTGCGGCCCCAGTTCCAGCGCCAGCGCGCGGGTTAGTTGATCCATCGCGCCCTTGGCCAGGTCGTAATGCGACGCGCCGCGCTCGGCGCGATAGGCGTGGATGGACGACACGTTGACGATGCGCCCGCCCCGGCCCTGCGCGATCATCACCCTGGCCGCCGCGCGCGAGCAGTGAATGGCGCTGTCGAGGTTGACATCGAGCACGCGCCGCCACTCGTCATACGGCGACTCGACAAAGTCGGCGGTGGCAAAGATGGCCGCGTTGTTGACCAGCACATCAAGGCCGCCAAATGCCTTCACGGTTTCGTCGATCAGCCGGCCGGCGCCTTCGATTGTGCTGACATCGGCGGCCACGGCGACCACCTGTGCGCCCAGCGCGGCGATCCTGTCGGCGGCTTCCTGCGTGACCTGCGGCCGGCGGCCATTGACCACCACCGCCGCGCCGCAACGGGCAAACAACTCGGCTGCCGCATAGCCAATGCCCGTGCCCGAGCCGGTGACGACTGCAACCTGACCTGTGAAGTCGATGTTCATGTGTGATCTCCTCGTGTGGATGATACACGCGATCGGCCTGCGGGATAATCGCCCCATGCGCGTCGTCATGCTCTCCAAAGCCCTCATCGTTGGCGCATATCAGCGCAAATGCGAACTGATCGCCGCGCATGATGACGTTGAGCTGACCGTGTTCACGCCCCCGGCATGGGCCGGCCAGCCCCTGCAGCGCGCCCACGTGTCCGGCTACACCCTGCGCGCGTTGCCCATCCGCTTCGACGGCAACTTCCACCTGCACCATTACCCCACGCTGACCCGCGAACTGGCCGCCAGCCGGCCCGATGTGTTGCACATCGATGAAGAGCCGTACAACCTCGCAACCTTCCTCGCGCTGCGCGCCGCGCGGGGCGCAGCGCCACCCATCAGAACGCTGTTCTTCACCTGGCAGAATCTGTTGCGCCGTTATCCGCCGCCGTTCAACTGGATGGAACGCTATGCGCTGACGCATGTGGACGGGGGCATCGCCGGCAATCAGGAAGCCGCGCAGGTCTGCCGGGCCAAAGGCTTCGCCGGCGATATGCCGGTCATCCCGCAGTTCGGGGTGGACGAAACCCGCTTTCGCCCTGTGGCGCGGAGCGCGCAGCAGAATGGCGCGTTCACCATCGGCTACGCCGGCAGGCTCGTGCAAGAGAAAGGGGTGGACGTGTTGTTGCGCGCTGTGGCCGGCCTGCCCGACCATGCGCGGCTGGTGATCGTCGGCGCCGGGCCGGAGCGCGCCGCGCTCGAACGCCTCAGCATTGCGCTGGGCCTCGCCGGGCGCGTGATCTTCCAGTCACCCTCTCCCTCGACTGAGATGCCGCAGGTGTACGCGCGATTCGACGCGCTGGTGTTGCCCTCGCGCGCGCAGGCCAACTGGAAAGAGCAGTTCGGGCGCGTGCTGATCGAGGCGATGGCGTGCGGCGTGCCCGTGATCGGCTCGACCTGCGGCGAAATTCCAAACGTCATCGGCGAGGCCGGCCTGATCTTCGCCGAGAATGACGCCGAGGCGTTGCGCGCGCAACTGGCGCGGCTGATCGAGTGGCCGATGTTGCGCGCAGACCTGGCGCAACGCGGGCGCGAACGGGTGATGGCGCGCTACACCATGCGGCGGATTGCCGACCAGACGGTCGCGGTGTACCGGCAGTTGAACAGGACGGCATAGCCGTCATGTATAATCCGCTTGTATTTTGACAACTGGTCGTATTTTGATTCAGATTGGGCGCGATTTTCATTTGGACATTTGGGTTGGACATGGTTTGGCCTGGGATGCCGACGCACACTCATGGGGCAGTTCGATGGCTCCGCCGGGGAGTGAGGCTTGGTGTGCGGAGCTCTGGTCAGATTCCCGTCATCGCAAACGTCATCGCCAAAGCGGACTCTGTCCGCGTGAACGACAACGCGCCCGCCCACAGCAACATCTATGCCAAGCAAGACTACGCGGACCCCGTCCGACCGGACCCCGTCCGAGCGGACCCAGTCCGAGCGGACCCAGTCCGATAAACCGCCGGCGCAGGCTGGCGACAAAGCCGCCTCCCGCAAGTCCCCAACCACCACCCGAACGACGCGCTCAAGCTCCCGGCAAGGCGCATCACAAACGCCGAAAGCTGCCACAGCGGCCAGGCCGGCCCCGCAAAACCGCCGGCGCAAGAGCGCGCCCACCGAGACAGCCAGCGCCACTGACGCGCTGCCGGCGCCGCCAGAAGGAACGTGGTATCGCATCGACCTGCACATGCACACGCCGGGGTCGGCGGACTACGAGCAGGCCGGCGTGACCTGCCTCGATATTCTTCAGCAGGCCGAACGGCGCGGCCTGGACATCATCGCCTTCACCGACCACAACACAGTCAACGGCTATCGCCAGATGATGCGCGAGATCGCCGACCTGGAGCTGCTGGAGCGGTTGAAGCGCATCCAGCCGGACGAGCTGGGCCGGCTGCTCGAATACCGGCGCCTGCTCAAAAAGATTCTGGTGCTGCCCGGCTTCGAGTTCACCAGCACGTTCGGCTTCCACATTCTGGGCATCTTCCCGCCGGAGAAGCCGTTGCGCGACATCGAGTACCTGCTCTACGAGATGCACGTGCCGGGCGATGTGCTGGACAAGGGATTGACCGAGGCCGGCGCAACCAGCGACGTGTTGACGGCCTACCGGCTGATCGACGAAGCCGGCGGCCTCGCCATCGCCGCGCATGCCAACTCGTCGAGCGGCGTGCTGATGCGCGGCGTGAATATCGGCGGCCAGACCCGCATTGCGTTCACGCAGGACACCCATCTGGCCGCGGTGGAACTGACCGACCTGAACAAGGGCCGGCGCTCGATGGCTTACTGGCTGAGCGGAACGAAAGCCGAATATCCGCGCCGCATGCACCTGATCCAGGGCAGCGACGCGCACCGGCTGACGGTGTCGGCCACAGACGCGCGCCGGCTGGGCGTGGGCGACCGCACCTCTGAAGTGCTGCTGCCGGAGCGAACGTTCGCCGCGTTGCGCGCGCTGTTTCTCGGCCAGGATTTCCATCGCGTGCGCCAATCGCGCGCGCCGTTGAACCTGAGCGTCGATCCGGCGCAGGATATCCGCGCGCAGGAAGCAAGCGCGACGCTGGCCTTCCACCCATCACTGCCCCGGCGCAGCGTCAATCGATTCGAGGAGATCGTGCGTGACGCAGCGGCCATGGCGAACAGCGACGGCGGCGTGATTCTCATCGGCTGCGAAGCCGGCCTGAACAAGAAACCAAAAGGCGTGCCCTCGGCCGACGAGACGGCGCGCAAACTGGCCGACGTATTGCGCGAGCAGGTGAAGCCGGCGCTGCAGCCGGCGATTGTCGTGCAGACCATCGACGACGCGCACATCATCCGCGTCACCGTTTCGGGCGCCGATCAGGCGCCGTATGCCGTAAAGGACAGCCAGTTCTACGTGCGCGACGGCGCAGAGACGCGCAGCGCCACGCGGGACGAGATCGTTGCAATCACCAAACGATCCGTTGAAGCGGCGGCGCAGGCGGCTCAAGCCGGCCAGGCGCACCGCCAGCGCGATCGCGGCGCGAGCCAGCGCGGGCAGCCGCCGGCTCAGACGCACGCGCCGGCGCCACGTCTGGATCATGGTCAGCGACCCGATCAGCGTCCGCCTCACCCTCAGCAGACGGGGCAGCAACGACAACGCGACCACAGTCCGCAACAATCCGGCGGGCAGCGGCAGCATCCGCCACAACAACAGCCACAGGCGCAACCGGCGCCTCAACAGCAGCAGCGGGCGCAACCCCAGAGCCAGCCGCGCCCCGATAGGCGCCGCGAACAAAGTCCGCAGAGCCATCCTCGGCCGCAACAGCCAGTTGATCGAGCACAGGCCGACACAAAGGAACAGGCGACAGCGCCGGTCGCTGCGCCGCTTGAGGCAAACGCGCCGGCGAATGGCGCTCACGAGATGGAAGCGCCGGCCAGCGCAAGCGCGGCGCAAAGCGCGCCGGCCGCAGCGTCCGCGCCGCTGACAGCGCCACCCCCCATCGAGGGGATGCCCAGATCGGGCGTGCAGATTGCCGCCGTCGAGGAACGCGAAGGAATTCGCTACTACACGGTGCGCGATCTGCGCAACAACAGCCTGGTGCGCAATGTGACGATCAAGAGCGCGCGCGACCTGTGGCACTACGCCATCGTGGCCTACAACACCAACGCTTACAACATCGACGCCATCCCGTGGAAAGACAGCGTCGCGGGCCAGCAACGGGCCGTGTTGAGCCGGGCGTTCCGCGCCGGCAAGATGCGCTATGACCTCGCGCTGAAGAGCAGCGACGGCACGGCCTGCATCTTCTACGGCGTGGCCGAAGACGGCATGGACGCGGCCTGGAAGCAGTTGATTGCCGAGGATCAGGCGCCCGCGCCGCAGCCGTCCGTTGCCGGCGAGACGCCGGAGGGCAACACGGCATCGCAATGATGCAGAGCCGAGCCAAAGGCTTCCTGCCGGCATTCTGAACACAGCCAACACAGTTCCAAATGACGACAGGCGCGGAGACCGCGTCTGTCGTCATCTTTATGGCGCAGCCAATGCCGCAAACCGCAAACCGCGCGCGAAGCCGGCTGTTTGATATCATTTGCCGGTCATAGCGCTTTTTCCCAGCGGCAGCACAATCACATGGGCGATCAGATATTGGCGAGAAACGCGCCGCAGAGTCTCCAGGAATGGATTGAGAATGAGCGGCTTCAATATCGCATGAGCCAGCGGGAGTTTATCCTGTCTGTTCTCAAAAGAGTCAGCGAAAGCGCCCAGCCCTGGCTGTTGCCGCCCGCAGAGCCGCCTCTGGCCGAGCGCATTCCCTTCAAGTTCATCGATCTGTTTGCAGGCATCGGCGGTTTCCGCATTGCGCTTGAAAAACTGGGCGGCAAATGCGTTTTCACTTCAGAATGGGACAAGTATTGCCAGAGAACTTATAGAGCCTGGTTTGGCGAGACCCCTCATGGCGATATTCGGAAAATCAAGCCGTCGGAGATTCCCGACCACGATATCCTCGCGGCGGGCTTCCCGTGTCAGCCCTTTTCCATCGCCGGCGTGTCCAAAAAGAACAGCCTGGGGCGCGCGCATGGATTCAGGGATGCAACCCAGGGCACGCTGTTCTTCAATCTGGCGACGATCATAGAGATCAGGAGACCGCCTGTCCTGTTCCTTGAGAATGTGAAAAACCTGCAATCACATGACGGCGGACGCACATGGAAGGTCATCCTTGACACACTGGAGTCCCTGGACTACTGGGTGTTCCACAAGGTTATTGACGCCTCAGCATGGGTTCCGCAACACCGCGAGCGCATCTACATTGTTTGTTTCGACAGAAAGACCTTTTCGGACAAACCGCCTTTTACATTTCCCTCTCCACCCGAAGAGGCGCCGCCAAAACTGCGAGAGATTCTTGAAGAATGCCCCGACCCCGGATACACGCTTACAGACCACTTGTGGAACTATCTGCAGGCATACGCTGAACGACATCGCGCAAAGGGAAACGGCTTCGGTTTCAGCCTTGCCGATCCTGATGGGATCACGCGGACGCTCAGCGCGAGATACTACAAGGATGGCTCCGAAATTCTGATCCCCCAGCGCGGACAAAATCCGAGACGGCTTACACCGCGTGAGTGCGCGCGGTTAATGGGGTTCGGCGATCATCTTCCGCTGGTCGTTTCGGACACACAAGCCTACCGGCAGTTTGGAAACGCGGTGGTCCCCAAAGTCGTGGAAGCCGTTGGCCGGCAGATCGTTCAGACATTGAGGTGGCATCTGGCTGCTGACGGGACATGCCTGCTCAAGAACACTTTTGCCAAAGCCGAGGCAAACCACAATGGCATCACCAATCTGTGATCGGGCAATAGAAGACGTCACCAAACACAGCAAAGCCATTCTGAAGTTTATCTCTGCCAATGACGTGGGAGTGACAGGAAGGCGCCAGCAGTCCTGAGTGTTCAGAGTTTTATCGACGGTCTGCGGACAATACACGCGCATGGCTGATGTGCTGACTCCCGAACAGCGACGACTGAACATGTCGCGCATCCGCAGCAGGGACACCCGGCCTGAAATGGTCGTGCGTTCGCTGGTGCATGGGATGGGATACCGCTACCGACTGCACAACCCAAAGCTGCCTGGCAAACCCGACCTGACGCTGACCCGGCACAGAAAAGTCATCTTTGTGCATGGTTGTTTCTGGCACAAGCACCGCTGCCGGTATGGGCGCGTCGTTCCAAAGACGAACGCCGACTTCTGGGAAGAAAAGAGACAGGGCAACGTTGAGCGGGACAGGAGAAACATCACAGAGCTGAAGCGACTGGGGTGGGAGGTGCTGGTGATATGGGAATGCTGGACCAGAGATACGGAATCGCTCAAGCGGCGCCTGGCCGCATTCCTGGAGCAGTAGAATGTTGTGAGATCGCTCAGGAACCCGGCTTCTTATGAGGGGCCGGGTTTCTGTGACAATGGAGCCTGGCATGGAACTGAACAACAAGATTGTGCTGGTCGTGGGCGGCGCCGCCGGCATCGGCAAAGCGACCGCCGAGGTGTGCGCCGCGCGCGGCGCGACGGTGATCGTGGCCGACTACAACGAGCAGGCCGGCGCGGCCGCAGCCGAGGGCATTCGCGCCCAGGGCCAGCCGGCCATCTTCGTCCCGGTCAACGTGACCGACGAAGGATCGGTCGCGCGGCTGTATGAGCAGATCGGCGCGCGCTATGGCCGGCTCGACGCGCTGGCGCAGTGCGCGGGCGTGTTGCAGGGCGCCTTCGTGCCGGTCGAGGAGTTCCCGCTCGACGTGTTCCGCGCCGTGGTCGAGGTGAACATGGTTGGCAGTTTTCTGTGCAGCAAACACGCCGTGCCGCTGATGAAGCAGAACGGCAAAGGCGTGATCGTGCTGGTGTCGTCGGGGGCGGCCCAGGGCGGCAGCTCGTCGGTGGCGTATGGGTCGAGCAAGGGCGGCGTAAGCAGCCTGGGCATCACGCTGGCCGGCAAGCTCGCGCCCGACAACATCCGCGTCAACGTCGTGCACCCCGGCGAGATTCGCACGGCAATGAAGCTGTCGGTGATTGCCGCCGAGGCCGAGTTGAAAGGGCGCTCGGCGGACGAAGCAGTGGCGCAGGCCAGCGCCGGATCGCGGCTGGGCGAGCCGGAAGGCGTCGGCAAAATCCTGGCCTGGCTGGTGAGCGATGACGCCGACTATGTGCGCGGCTTCATCCACACGCGATAGGAACGACAAACCGCGAAAGAAACAAAGGGCGCGAAGAAGCAGGAAGAAGCAGAAGAAGAGAGGAGAAAGCCCGAATGGAACTGAAGGGCAAAGTGGTGTTGATCACCGGCGGGGCTACCGGCATCGGACGGGCGGCAGCCGAAGTGTGCGCCGCGCGCGGAGCGCAGGTCATCGTGGCCGACTTCAACGAGCGGGACGGCGCGGCGGTCGCGGAAGCGACCGGCGGTCTTTTCGCGCCGGTCAACGTCGCCGACGAAGCATCGGTCAGGCAATTGTTCGAGCAGGTCGGCGCGCGCTATGGCCGGCTCGACGCGCTGATCACGGCCGCCGGAATATTGAAAGGGGCCTATGTGCCGGTGGAAGAGTTTCCGCTGGAGACCTACCGGCAAGTGGTGGATGTGAATCTGGTGGGCAGCTTCCTGTGCGCCCGGTCTGCCGTGCCGTTGATGAAGAAAGCCGGGCGCGGCGTGATCGTGTTGATCTCCTCGATTGCAGCCACCGCCGTCAGTTCGTCGGTGGCGTATGGGTCGAGCAAGGGCGGCGTGAGCAGCCTGGGTATCACGCTGGCCGGCAAGCTCGCGCCCGACAACATTCGCGTCAACGTCGTCCACCCTGGCGGTATCAAGACCAACATGAAGCTGTCGGTGATCGCGCAGGAGGCGGAACTGAAAGGACAGTCGGGCGAGCAGGCATGGGCCAGCGCGGCAGCCGGCGCCGAGCTGGGCGAGCCGGAAGGCGTCGGCAAAATTCTGGCCTGGCTGGTCAGCGATGATGCCGACTACGTGCGCGGCTTCATCCACACACGGTGATCCTTCCTGAATGAACCACAAAGCGACGAGGCACACAAAGAAGGTCAGGGCCAGTTTTCCTTCGTGACCTTCGGTTCTTCGCGGCTCTTTCCTCATCGTATGGATTTCGCGGATAATTAGACGCATGGCACAACGACGAAGCGATCAAGCGACAAACGATCCAAAGGCCGGCAAGCGCCAACCCGACGCGCCGCGCCCAGGCGACGCGCTCAGCAGAGAACAACTGCTCGCCATGTATGAGCGGATGAAGCTCATCCGGGCGTTTGAAGAAGCAGTCGTGCAGTTGTACACCGGCGGTGAAGTGCGCGGCTCATTCCATCCGAGCATCGGCCAGGAAGCGACGGCGGTGGGCGGCTGTTTTGCGCTGGCGCCGGAAGACTACATGACCTGCACCTATCGCGGCCACAATGCCTGCATTGCGAAAGGCATCGACGTAAACGCGGCCATGGCCGAGATGCTGGGCAAACGCACCGGCGTGAGCAAGGGCAAAGGCGGCAGCATGCACTGGACTGATCCGTCGATCGGGCTGCTGGGCGAAAACGCCATCGTTGGCGCCGGCGTGCCGATCGCGGCCGGCGCAGCGCTCACCGCCCAGCTCGACAACAGCGGTCGCGTGGCGCTCACCTACTTTGGCGACGGCGCAATCAACCAGGGCATGTTTCTGGAAACGCTCAACATCGCCCAACTGTGGAAACTGCCGCTCATCCTGGTGTGCGAAAACAACCTGTACGCCGAAATGACCCCGCTGGCCGACTCGAATCCGCACCGGTCGATCGCGGAGCGGGCCTGCGGTTTCGCCATGCGCGCGGTGACGGTGGACGGCAACGATGTGCTGGCAATGTACGACGCGGTGGCCGAGGCGCGCGAGCGCGCCCTGGCCGGCGAAGGGCCGACCTTCATCGAGGCCCTGACCTACCGGCATCTGGGCCACATGATCGGCGACCCGGAGACGTATCGCACAAAAGAGGAAGTGGCCGAGTGGAAGAAGCGCGACCCGATCCTGCGCCTGCGCGAACACCTGGCCGGCCAGCACGCCGTAAGCGACGACGAATTCGCGGCAATTGACGCGCGTGTCACACAGCGCATTGCGGACGCCGTCGCCTTCGCCAAACAATCGCCGGCGCCGGCCCCGGAGGAAGTGTGGGACGACGTGTGGGCGCAGGAATTGACGATTGACGATTGA
>CALBEF010000111.1 GCA_937927775.1 uncultured Anaerolineae bacterium
GCATGATGGGCGCGCACGCAACACGGTTGAAGAACCATCCCGATGTGGACATCGTCGGCCTGAGCGACGTGTCCGAAAGCCTGGTTCAGGCGTTCGCCGCCAAACATCTGGCCGGCACGTCGCATCAGCCGGGCGTGTTCACCGACCCGGCGGAGATGTACGCCACGGCCAGGCCCGACGCCGTGCTCATCAGCACACCGCACACGCAGCACTTCGCGCAGGGGATGCAGGCGCTGGCTGCCGGCTGCCACGTGTTCATGGAAAAACCCATGGTCACCAGCCTCGAGCACGCCTGCCGGCTGGCCGATGCAGTGAAACAAAGCGGCAGGATCTTCGTCATCGGCTACAACACGCCCTGCTCGCCGGAGTTCTTCTACCTGCGCCAGATGATCCGCAACCAGACGCTGGGCCGGCTGGAACTGGTCAACGGCTTCATCTCGCAGAACTGGATGCGCGGCACAACCGGCACATGGCGCCAGGACCCCGCCCTCTCCGGCGGCGGGCAGGCTTACGACTCCGGCGCGCACCTGTTCAACAGCCTGTGCTGGTCTGTCGAAGCAGATGTCGAGGAGGTGTTCGCCTGGGTGGACAACCACGGCGCGCCGGTGGACATCAACTCCGTCAGTTCGATCCGCTTCGCCAACGGCGTCATGGCCAACATCACCGTCAGCGGCAACTCGCCCGGCGCCGGCAGCTTCATGACCTTCATCTTCGACGGCGGGCGCGTGGAGATTGACGGCTGGGGCGCGGCATGGATCAACATCTGGAAAGGCGATCAGAAGGTGAAGTACCCGCCCATTACGCCGGAGATGGGCGCGCCATCGCCCGACCACAACTTCATCGACGCCATCCTGGGCCGGGCCGAGCCGCGCACCAGCGTGATGAACGGCGTCATCCAGAGCCAGCTCATGGAGGCGTTCTACGAATCGCAGCGCACGGGCCGGCCGGCCCGCCCGCCCCAGCGCGCGTAGCGCAGACTTGCGCCTGTGCGCTGCGTTAGCGCCGCGCCAGCGGGATGAATCGGCGGTAAGGCAGGCTGTTCACCACGCGCAATGACACATTCACGGTGGCGCCGGCGCTGGCGTTGGTGGCGTTGAACTGCGCTGCGCCGGCATACGCGCCCGGCGCGCCGGGAAGCTGAGACGTGTTCAGCGTCAGTTGCACGTTCGCGTTCGGCGTGCTGCCTGATGCAGGCGTCACGGCCAGCCAGCCCGGCGACGCGCCGGCCTGCCAGGTCAGCGTCTGGCTATTCCCGCTGTTCGTCACATTGAGCGACACACTTTGCGGAAAACGCTGGCCGGTGGAGAGCACATACACGAAACTGACCTGCGCCGGCTGAACCGACAAGGCCGGCCCGTTCGTTGTCAGTTCGATCGTGTCGCAACTGGTCACAGTCTGGCTGCCGGATTGCAGCTCCGCGCATACCTGGCGCTCTCCCTGTATCCAGTTGAGCTGCCAGGTGAACGCGCTGGAAAATGGCTGCCAGGCGCCCCACGCGCCGGCGTCGTTGCGCAGGCGCATCTGCTGCCAGGCGCCATAGATGTGAATCGTCACCTGCGGGGTCGCCGTGCGCGAGTATTCGCGCTGAATCACCAGCGGATAGACGTTTGGGCGGCGGCCAAAATCCTGCGTCCAGTAATGCCCGTAGTAGCCGCCGGCATCGTAGCCCATGCCGATCTCCCAGTAATCGGGCGATTCGATGTTGGCCTTGTGGCCGGATGAATTGAGCCAGCCTTGCATCACACCGGCGGGGCCGGTGTGGCCGAAGGAGATGTTCTCACCCAGCCACAACCAGCCTGCGTAGTAATTGCCGATCCGCTGATCCCAGTTGCACATCTTCACAAGCTGGTCGTTGACGCGGTCATACGTGTCATGTTTGAAATAGGTGTCATCGCGCATGTCGCGGCTGTGATAGCGCGCTGCGCTGTCGAGCAGCGACACGCGCTTGAGCGGGGGCTTGCCCAGCGCAGCGCGATGATCGTTGACCAGCTCGACCACCTGCTGCTCGAAGTCGGCGTTCACCGGCGCGACCGGGATGACCGTGCAGCCGGTGAACAGCGGCTGTGCGCGCGGAGCCTCCGGCGCGTCGCGGCGGATTGCGTCCGCGCGGATTTCGTCCGCGCGGATTGCGTCCGCTTGCGCAGCCACTGCCTCGCCCAGGTCAACCGCGTTATCCTGGGCCTGGAGTGCGGGAGCAACCGCTGCCGCCAACAAAAGAGCAATCCACACAGCGCCGATGATCCGTAGTGCCCAACGCATTGCCATTTCTCACTCTGTATGATTTGTTGATGCAGATGGAATTGTCACACCATTAACTGGAATCATACCAACACTCGCGCCGGTCGCGGTCACCGCCTGACCATATGTTCACCAGAGGAGAGACTTTTAGCCGCAGGCATCCACACGCCGGTTGAGAATCGGCAATGGATGACCTCACAGCCTGGCCGGGGACTCATCAGCCGGCCGGCGCAGGTCAGCGGGGTGATGTGACGGGAATAAAAATCAAAAACCGGGCGCTTGCCCTTTCACTGGTAACAAAACAGAGCGAAGCCGGCTTTGCGCCGGCTTCGCCACACGTTGCGCGCGCTTTGATCCGCGCCGCGCCTGTGTTCCAGCAACCCTTACCGCCGCACGACCGGCAGATAAACGCTGGCCGACCACGACAGCACGACAACGCGCGTGGACACATTGCCCCACACATCCGTTGCCCGCACGAGCGCAAAACCTGCCTGCGGCCCGGCCCACCCGCTCGGCGCATACGTCCACAAGTTGCCGTTCACACTGGCCGGCTGATACGTGTTGCCGCCATCCAGGCTGACCCACACGCCGCCCACGCCCGATCCATCGGACACAGTGCCCGCCAGCGTGTTCATGCTCTGCGTCACCGAGAGGGCCGGCCCGACCACATCGAGCGTCACCGTCATCGGCAAGCTGAGCGGGCCGTGATTGCCGGCCTCATCCACCGCCCGCGCCACAACGCCGACCTGCTCGCCGTCCTGGCTGGTCAGCGCGATCGGCAGCGCCCATGCCGCGCTACCGCCTGCCTGCGCCGGCATGTTCAGATTCATGGCCGGCGTCAACCAGTTCGACCTCACAATCGCCGCCAGGAACGGCCCGCCGTTCAGGCTGACCAGCACCTTGCGCGGCGCCCGGCCGGTATTGTCCTGCGCCAGTCCGCCGATCAGCCCCGTAGCGCCGGTCAACACCTGCGCCGGCGTGATCTGCGCCGTCGGCGCAACCGCATCGACGATCAACGTGGTCGTTGCAACCGACGAGAGCAAGCCATTGGCCCCGCGCGTCCGCGCGCGCCACACCTGCTGCCCGGACAGAATCGTGCCGGTGATGGTCAGGCACTCCCCGCCGCTGCACCACGAACTGAAGCTGCTGCTGCCTCTGTCCACTTCCAGATCGAGCCAGCAGCGCAACAGGCCGGCGTTGAACGCAACCACTTGCGAGATCACGCCCGGCCGGACGAACTGCGCGCCGCCATCGCCCGACGCAAACTGCGGCCTGGCAACGCCGTGATCGAAACCCAGTTGACCCCGGAAACGCGGTTGCGCCGCGCCGGCCAGCGCAGCGTTGGGCAGCGTCGCGCTCAGCGCCAGATCGAACACGCCGGTCGTCGTGGGCACGCTGGTCTGCGCGAACAGCGTCACCGTTGTCGTGTCGTAGGAGGCCACGTTGACGCGAATGACCCACTCGCGCGCGTTGGCCGGACAGCTCGCGCAACTCGCGCCGAGCGGCGCGCCGACGAAGCCGGCCAGTTGCGGCCCCGCCGTCACACCAACGCTCACCGTGATCGGCGCGTCCACATACGGCCCGACATCAGGATTGCGCACCGTCAACGTGATCGGGCGAACGGTGTTGCTGACCACAGCCGTGTTCCACCCCGGCAGGAACACCACCTCCGGCGCGATCAACTGGTTCAGGCCGGCGTTCGGCAACACCCCATCGCCCAGCGTATTCCAGCGCATGGCAGACCAGCCCGGCGCCGGCTGGAACGTCACCACGCCGGTCAGCACGGGCGTGGTCGAGGGTCGCGCTCCGCCAGGCAGCACACCCCAGATGCCCTCCGCATCTTCGGCCAGCGCCATGATCTGCGCGGCGCCGGTCGCCTGCGTCTCGGCGCGGTCGAGCGCGATCTCTGTGTCGAAGCCACTGGCGACAACAGATGCCGGAGAGACAACCCGCGTCCAGCCCCCACTGCCTGCGGTGTATAGCGTGTAGGTGGGCACTGTCATCGAGCCGGGCCAGGGTGACACGGCCCGGCGATGACTGAGCGGGTCATTCCCGGCCTCCCCGATGACCAGCGCAAAATCGGCCCGCATGGGCAAATTGTGCGTCCGGCCAAAGTGGTCGAGCGAGGTCGTCAACCCGCCGCCGCGCGTGTCGAGATAGATTGTCAGGCGATTCTGCGGCGTCCAGCCATTGCCCGGCAAGCCGAGATACAACCGCGCCGCGTCCCACGTGCCCCACACGGCAAACGGCTTGCCCAGCGCATAGGGGTCGTAGTTGAGCAATGTGCCGGTGGGGTACTCGCCGCCGGCCAGATCGAGATTGCCATCCACATAGATGGCCGACGGCGTGCGCGTGCGGTTCAACAGCACCGGCCCGATGTGCGACAGCCGCGAGTTGCCGGCGCCGTCGCGCGCGCTGACATGCCCGAAGTGCGCGCCGGCCTGCGTCAACAGGCGCGACACGGTGTTGGCGGCCACCGGCGTGATGGGCACGCTCTGGCTGATCGTGTCGATGCCGGCCCAGCGATTGGCGATGCCGCTGCCGTCCGCGATGGCCGGCCAGCTCACTGTCAGCGTCGGCGTGATGTCGGTCAACCAGACATTCACGGGCAGATTGGCAGACAAAGCCGGCGCCAGCATCAGCGTATCCGTCATCAGTGTTCGCGCCGCATAGCGCGTGTTGCCAAACGCATCGCGCATCGTCGCGCGAAACGTCAACACGCGCAGGTCGGCGCGCGGAATCTCGGACGCAACCTGCCATGCCCCAGAGGCCGGCGGCAGACGATGCCACGTGTACCCATCGAACACGCGCACGTGCTGCGGTTGCGCGGCCGTGCTGGCCGTGCCGGTCAGAATCAGACTGGTCTTCGAGATCAGCGCCACAGCGGTGGTTGTGATGGACGAAACCCCAAACGAGATCGGATTGCTGTTGACCAGCACGTTGCCCTGATACCACGCTGTAGCCGGTGTCATGTTGCCGGCGCGGTCGATGGCGCGCGCGTACACGCGATAGTCGCCGTTGGCCGGCAGCGTCAGCGTGCGCGTCCACGGCGTGATGGACGCATTCAGATTGCCCAGCGTTGCCACCTGCCACGCGGTCGGCAACGTGGCCGTGAACGGCAGGCTGGGGTTCAGGTTCGGCCCGCTCACGCCGATCTCGACGCGCGCCACGCCGGAAGTCTCGCCGGGGTTGAACTTGCCCTGCATCAACACAGCGGCGCTGATGCCGGGCAGGCCGATCAGGATGTCGCGCACACCGTCGCCGTTCACATCGCCGCTGGAGAGATACTCGCCCACGCGCTGCGCGTCGGCCGTGCCGCTGATGAGGAAACTGGCGTTTATCACCGGCTGGTCGAGCGCGCGCGAAAGATGGCTGCTGTGCTGGATGGCGGCGCGATTCGGCCCGCTGCCCACACCAGGGTTGCCAAACGCAAAATCAGCCGCGCCATCGCGGTCGAGGTCGCCCATCGTGGTCAATCCTGCGCCGAGGCGCGTGCCCGGCCCGGCAGCGACATTCAGCTCGCGGAATGAGGCATTCGCGCCCGCGACCAAATTCAAGCCGGCAGGCGGCAGCGGCCAGGGCGACTCAGGTCGCCGGCCCATCAAGACAAACACGCGCGACTGGCTGGCCGTCGGATCGCCGATCAGCATGTCGTTTAGCCCGTCGCCGTCCAGATCGCCGGCGAAAGCCACCGTTTGCAACGTGCCCGGCGCGGTGAACAGCGCCGTGGCCGACACCGGCAAGGAGATGCTGGCCGGCCACGCCGTGCGCCCGGCCACCAGCGCCACGCCGCCCGGACAACTCGCGGCCGGCGCGCCTCTGCCATAGGCGATCAGAATATCCGACAGGCCATCGCCGTTGGTGTCGCCGACGCCGGCCAGATTGGACGCCGGCACATCGCATGTATGCGGCGGCAAGAGAACAGTCGTCGCCGGCGGCACGCCGCGCTCGCGGCCCAGGTAGAGGTAGGCCGCGCCAGAGCGCCCTTCGCCCAGCAGCGAACCGATCAGAATGTCGGACAGGCCATCGCCATCCACGTCGCCGGTCGAGGCCACCGTCGCGCCAAAACCGCGCGCCGTCGGCATAGTCAGTTGCCAGTCGGCGTTGCTCAGGCTGAAGGTGGCCGGCCAGCCGCCGGCGCCGATGCCGGGCGCGCGCCGTCCCAGCACGACATAGGCCTTGCCATCCAGGCCACCGAAGCGCGGATCGCCGATCACCAGATCGGCAATGCCGTCGCCGTTGACATCCAGATTGCCGGCGATGGCCGGCGCCGCAGTGGGCGCGCCGACCGTCTCGCCGGTGAACGTGACATTCGCGCTCGACATGAGCAGGGCCGGCGGCAGACCGCCGGGCCGGCCAAAGAACAACCCGACACGCCAGGTCTGCGTGAGCGTCGATGGTTGAACGAGCGCCACATCGTCAAAAGTGTCGCCGTTGACATCGCCCACGAACCAGGCGGTGCTGGTCACATTGGGCAGCGCGAACAGCGCGCTGAAGTTCAAGACCGACATGGAGCGGTCGTAAGGCAGCTCCTGGCGCGCGAGCGACAACGCCGTGTCGTCGGCCCGGCCGGTCAGCGTGACCAGATTGCCGTGCGCCACTTGCGGCGTGCGCGCCAGCACGCCCGGCGCGTTGTCATCGATCATCACGCGCAGGGTCTGCGAGATGTTGCCCAGGTTGCCGGCGCGGTCGCTGACGCCCAGCGTGACGGTGTACGCGCGCGCGCGATCGGGCGTGGTTCCGCCAAAACCGCTCGACGGCAACGACCAGTTGAACACAAACGGGCTGATGCGCTGGCCCGACTGTTGAACGGGCTGGACGTGCAGACTGGCCGGATTGACCCCATCTGCGATCACGATCAGCGCGTTGCCGGCGCCAGAGGCGAACCCGGAGGGGCCACTGGCGGCGTCGGTGATGCGCCCGGTCAGCCGCACCGTAGCCAGCGTGTCGCTGTAGATAGTGGTGGACAGCCAGGCTGTGCCGCTCAGGTCAAAACTGCCGCCGGTCGGCGGCGCCATATCGACGCTGAAAGTGATGGGCGCCGAGGCCGGGCCGGGCACGCCGTAAGCGTCGATGGCATACGCCTGGGCGAAGTAAGTGGCATTGGCTGGCGGGGTCCAGGCGCGCTGCCAACTGCTCTTGCCGAGGGCGGGCATCCAGTCGGGGCCGGCGCAGGGCAGGGTTGTCTTGACGCACACCAGCACCTGCCGGATGCCGTCGAGATCGTTGGCGCTGCCGGCGATCGTCAATGGGCCGTTAAACACGGCGCCGTTAGCCGGCGCGACAAGCGTGACCTGTGGCCCGCCGGCATTGACCAGCAGCGGCGCAACGTCGGTCACGACGCGCAGCGCGCCGGCGTGGCTGAACACCAGTTGGGCTGTGACGCTGACCGGGCCGGGTGGAAGCGCCGGCAGGCCGGCCAGCGATGTGGAGATGTAACGCCCCTGCCAGATGGCCGGGAACGTCCACGCGAAGGTCAGCGGGCCATTGCCGGGCGCGGGCGCGCCGGCGTTGAATTGCGGCGAGACGAACGGCGGATGCACCCGCGCCGAGGTCGTCATGCTGGACATCTCAACCGGCAGCGTCACGGTCAGCGCCATGCCCGGCACAGCCGGGCCGTCGTTCGGCCACGGCGACGCATAAGCCCGCACGCGCGTGCCGCCGCCCTCGACCAGTTGCGATTCGAGCATCAACTCAACCGGCAGATCGGGCACAGGGTCGAAGGCATTGGGGCTGGTCTTCCAGTCGCGCTCTTTCTTGTCCGAGCGATGGTCGCCGTCGATATTGGCGTGGCGCGGGTTGGGGAAGGCGGCCGGGTCGGGCAGGCCGGGATACGCGCCGTGCATCACCACATGCCATGGAGCGATGAACTTGTCCTGTTGCGGGTCCCAGTAGGCAACCTCTTCGCCATCCTTCAGGCCGTCCCCGTCGGTATCGGCTTTGTTCGGGTCTGTGCCCAGCAGCAGTTCGATGTCGTCTCGCAGACCGTCGCCATCGGTATCGGCATGACATGGCGACAGGCCCTCGGTCTCCCACTCGAACTTGTCCGACAGGCCATCGCCGTCGGCGTCCCAGGTGTTGGAGGCATTGCCGCACAGGAAGCTGTCGGCGCCGACCCACTTGTTGGCCGTCTTGTCGAAGTAGCCTTCCAGCCCGTCGGCGTCGGGGTCGGTGTTGACCAGATCGGACCAACTCAACATGCCAAAGAGGGTGTTGGGCAGGATGTCGAAATACAGCCGGGTGATCTGCGGCGGCGATTCACCGCCCTGGCCGATTTCGTAGCATTCGCCCTGCAAGTCGAGGAAGGGCGAACACACCCAGGCGCGCGTGCCGACGCCGAAGCTCACATCGACATAGGTCCACGTGTTGATGCGGGGCCGCGCGGGAACGTATTCGGCGTAGGCGGTGCGGTCGTGCCGCATCTGGTAGAGGTTGCCGCCGATGAAAAGCCTGGCGCCGGATTGACTGCGCGAATAGGGCGTGACTTTCCAGGTGTATTCCAACTCCGTGCCCTGCGCGTTCAAACGCTTATCCTGTTCCAGCCTGAGGTTGAAGCAGACGGACAAGGCGCTGGTGTTGACCTGGGGCGGCCTGGTCTGGAACGGCGCGTACTCGGCCATAAACTGCTGCCACTGCGACGGATCCTGCACGCACACCTGAAACTCGTACCACGCGCCGGCGTAGAAGCCGGTGCGCACGCCGGCCCAGGAGTGATCCAACCCAGCCGACGTGCCCATCAGCAACGCCGTCGAGGTGATATTGACCTGGAATCGTTCGCCAACCACCAGCCCGCCCTGCGGGTCGAACGGCAGGTAGTTCAACTGGCCGACCTGGTGCGTGAGCAACGACGACAAGGGCGTGATCTTGATGCCGAAGAACCAGTCCAGGAAAAGTGAGATCGGGTCGAACTTGACGCCGAAGATGGCCTCGATGGCTTTGATGACGGCAAACACGGCCAGGAGCACCCAGCCAAAAGGCACGACCGTAGCAATCACAAAGATGGCCACGGCGATGATCGTCTCGACAATAGCGCGCGCCACGATAGTGGACACAATCAACGGCGGGAGGCTGCCGTTCAGCAGCGTGATCAGCACGCTCACCCAGGTCAACCCGATCTGGATCAGCAGGCCAACCAGGCTCAATGAGCCGGCCAGCGCTTTCGCTTCGGCCAGCAAGGTGTCGAGCAGGGCGCGCGCCGTTTGCGCCGCGCCTTCGAGCATGGATTGAACCGTCCTGGCCACATTGATGGCGGTGTCGATGATCTGCCGGACGAGTTTGTAGATCTCGATCACCTGCGTCAGGATGCGGGCCAGGTCGGACAGGAACTGGAAGCCGGTGATCACAGCCAGGTAATTGAGCAGGTTGATGGCCGTGCGCGTCCATTCCAGAAATTCCTGCGCCGACGGAACGGACAGGCCCGGCGCGTTATCGAAGAAACTGCCGATCGTTTCGGTCAGCCCTTCAACAAAACTGACGATCCGATTGAATTGCTGCTCCAGCCATGTCAGCGGGCCGCCGGCCTCGAACACATCCAGCAGGACGTACACAATCCGGGCGTAGCCCGACGGCAGGATGCCGTTCTGGTCAAGGAACTGCACGATCATCCGGGCGTCATCGAGCGTGAGGCTCAGGTCGGCCAGATCGAGGTTGCTGAGGCGATGAATCACCGTCTGGCCGAGATGCCAGGCCGTTGTCGTCAGCTTGAGGATGTTCAGCGCCTGCTGATACAAATCCTCGATCGTGGCGTACACGGCCTGAACCTGGTCGAACGCCTGCTGAAGTTCGGGGAAGCGTTGCGCAAACTCCTGCTCGACTTTGGTCAGCACCTCGTCGAGCGAGAGGGGAACCCAGTCGCCAGACTGTTGCAGACTTTGGATTTGGGCGTTTGGATTTTGGATCGAGTCCGAGTTGCCCCCCGGCGCGCCCCCAAATCCAAAATCAAAAGTCGAAAATCCTGAATTGTCATAGCGGTACGTTTGCAGCTTCAGGCTGCGGCTGGTGACCAGCGGCTTGAGGCAGGTGTTGAGCGTGATGTCCGTCACGCCGTTGAAGCCCAGCTTGTTCAGCCCGCCCTGCCCGTCAGGCGCGATGTCATCGGCATTGAGCGTCGAGGTGCGCTGTTCGCTGGCCAGGATGAGCGTGGGCGAGATGTCGCGCGCGGGGTAAACCGCATCGAGCAACTGGCGCGTGGTGGTCTGCATGGTGGTCAACAGGGCCAGGTCGATGTGCGGGTAGAAGAGACGCCCGCCGTACAAAATGCCGTAGGTGTGGGTGATGCCCCAGGTCTCGGTGTAGCTGGCCGACGGCGCGGCATTCAGGCTGTTGAACCGGTCGCCGATCTGTTCGAGGGTCAGCCGGCCGGACAGGAATTGCGCTTCCATGCCGGCCCGCAACAGGCTGATCGGGCCGTCGTCGAACAACTGGCCGGCGGTCTGATAGGCCCCGGCCACAAACATTTCTGTCCCCGCCTGGCGCTGCGTTTGCAGGCCGGTGATGATGTACGGCGTGTCGTACACGATGATGCCGTGGCTGCCGCCGGGGCCGGGCCGGTAGTTGCCCTGCGCGTTGGCGCGCAGCACTTCGCCCTGCACGGCCCACTTCAGCCGCATGTCGCGCCAGCGGCGGAACAGGTTGGTGTCGCCGGTGAGAAAATCGTGCAGCGCTTTGGCCTGCAACGCGAACACCTGGCCGTTGCGCTCCACCGGCGTCAAGGGCAGGATCATCTGATACACGCAGTTCACACTGCACGTCGTTTCTTTGGTGGCGGTGATGCCGTACATTCGCATCGCGTCCCACGAGGGCAGATCGCTCTGCTGAACGCCGACCTGAAGAAACGGCACGACTTGCAGCCGGCCCGACGTGCGCATGTCCTGGCCGGCAAACAACGACGCCCAGATCGCCTCGGCCCCTTCGCCCAGATTGCGGATGTTGGCCTCGGTGTCAAGCGGCCAGACGAGCGAAGACTTGTAGGCGGCGCGCAGAAGCTCCGGCGCGGTCGGGCGCACCTGCAACTCGACATAGAAGGGATAGGCCCGCGTCGGCGCGCCGGGCAGCGAATCGATCGACTCGAAGTTCAGATTCGCGCCGGGATTGCTGAAGTAGACGCGCTTCTTCTCGACGGTGTAAGGGTCGTTCCAGTCGTAATAGTCCCCCACCCCGCCCAGCTCGCCCGAACGGCTGAACGGCGACAGATCGATGCCATCCGGCACGCCGTCCATGTCGTTGTCGTCGTGCCACGGGCCGGGGATGCGTCCATTCGGCGCAACGTTGCGATACCAGCATTGCCCATTGCCAAACTCGTCGCCGTCGCGCAGGCCGTCGCTGTTGCTGTCGGCCAGCAGCGGGTTGGTTTGAACCGTGCTGGTGTAGACCTGCGTGATCACATCGCTGCCCGGCGCAAAGCCCACCCACGAACACACCGTGCCGGTCACTTCCTGATAATCGGTCAGCCCGTCCAGGTCGGAATCGGCGTTGAATGGACTGGTTCCCAGGCGCAGTTCGTATCCATTCGGCAGGCCGTCGCCATCTTCGTCGCCGTGAGGATCGAGCAGCGCGCCGGCAGCCAGCGGCCCCAGTCGATTGCGCTGGGCAATGTCGCGCGCGTCTCGCAGGACGCCGGCGATCTGGCCGGCGGCGCTTTCCGGGCGGGTCGCGCCAGAGGCCGGAGCCGGCCTCTCGATTGACTTAGCCGCCTCGGCCACGTTGGGAGACACCAGCGCGGCGATGAGCAGGGACACCAGCGCGACCGAAACCATTCGCGCCGGCCGGCCGGCGCGCGGTCTGCTCAGCGCCAACAGGACAACTGCCAGGCCCAGCATCAGCGCCACAACCGCCGACTGAGCCATCATCCCGGCAGCAACACCCAAACCGGGGATCGGGGAATGCGACACGCCCGACAACGGCGCAACGGCGGGGTCGAACACGCCGGGCGCAACCGGCGCGCCGAAGTTCGAGTACTCCGCCGTGCTGAGCGAGCGCGTGCGACTGGCGTTGCCGTCGCTCGACCCGGCCCGCTGCATATCGAGGTTGAGGATTAAGCGAGCCGGCAGGCCGTCGGCGGCAATCCACAGTTCGCCGGCGCCCTCGAAGCGCAGGCCGCTGGCCTCGGCCAGCAGTGTGTCGCCGGCGCCGCGCATCTGACGCAACACATCGCGCGTCGCCAGCGTGAAGCCAATTCGCTGATGGCGCCCGGCCAGTGTGTCGATCTCGTCAAGCCAGTGGGCATTGCGGGCGGCCGCCAGCAGCATCAGGCCGTCGCTGTTGACGCCGGGCGCAGCCGAAGCGCTGGTCTGCTCGATCCAGCGATCGCCTTCGCGCATGTAGAACCGGTCGCCGGCAACGAGCAAGTCCTGGGGCTGCGCGGTTTGAAGCTGGATGCGCGGCGACACGCGCCCCGGCTGAATGCGCAGCCGGGCATGGCCGTCGCCACTCACGAGACCATCGATTTGAAACTGGGCAAACTCGCCCTGTGGCGCCGCGCCGGGCAGGGCGTCGGACAACACAGGATATGTCGTCTGTTGCGCATCGATCGCAACCTGATACACGCCGGCTGCCGAGGCCCGCTCCAGCGCCATCCGCAGCGCCAGGCCGGCGTCGGGCTTCTCCGCGCCGGCCGGAGCGGGCGACGCGCCCCACACGACAACGGTCACAAACACCAGCGCCGCGATCATGCCGGGCAACGCCATTCGGGCGAGCGGCTTTCTCGATGCGATCCGCAACGCCTGCCAGTACATCCATCTCATCACAACTCGCTCCTCACAAATCCGAAACAAAACGTTCATCCACCTGCCCGGGCTACATCCCTTCGGGCAACCTGCCACTGGCCTGCAACTGCCGGCGCATCTCTTCCTGCAACAGCGCCGAGAATCGACTGCCGGCTTCCGCGTCCTGGGTGATGATCTCCATCCAGTACGCCGAGATGCGCAACCATGCCGAACGACTGACAGAGAACCGGTCCAGAAAGGAGTCGAGGCGTCTGTTGCCGGTGTTCAAGGCAGCCGCCATGCGCGCGAATTCGGCCAGCGTGACAGGCGGTTCATCGGCGCGCAGTTCATCCTGGGCAGACATGTCGCCATGATTCAAGCAGCCGGCTGTCATCAGCGCAATGTCCGGGCGGGACACAAAATGGGACACAAGACAGGGGAACCCGCCCATTTACAATTGCGCCATGACAGGGCAGCAGAAAGAGGCCGGCGCGCAGACCTTCGGCCAGTGGCTGAAACAGCAGCGCCGGGCGCTCGATCTGACTCAGGCAGCGTTTGCCGCGCAGGCAGCCTGCTCGACCAGCACAGTAAAAAAGATCGAATCCGGCGCGCTGGCGCCCTCCAGGGAACTGGCCGAGATGATTGCGCAGGTGCTGGGCGTGCCGGCAAACGAACGGGCCGCCTTCGTGCGCTTTGCGCGCGGGCTTGGGCCATCTCCCGCGCCACACAGCGCGCCGGCCCTGCCGCCGGCCCTGCCGACCGGCGCAGCGCGGCCAACGATGCCCGCCCCGCTCACCTCATTCATCGGCCGCGAGCGGGAAGTGCCGGCCGGCATCAACCTGCTGAGAAGCCCGGACGTGAGACTGCTCACCCTCGTCGGGCCGCCGGGCGCCGGCAAAACGCGCCTGGGCATCGCCATCGCAAGCGCCCTGGACGCAGACTACGCCGATGGAACTGCGTTTGTCTCACTCGGCTCGGTCGAGGATGCCGGGCTTGCGCCGGCAGCAATCGCGCAGGCGCTACAGGTAGCGGATCGATCTGGACAGTCGATCCTGGATGCGCTGCGCAACTACCTGCGCGGGAAAACCCTGCTGCTGCTGCTCGACAATTTCGAGCACATCATGCCGGCGGCTGGAATTGTCCCGCTCCTGTTGGAAGCGTCGCCAGGACTGAAGATCATCGTGACCAGCCGCGAACCGCTCAAGGTGTACGGCGAGCGGGAACTCCCGGTTCCTCCACTCGAATTGCCTGATCTCGACCGGCTGCCCGCGCTTCAGACATTACGGCAATATCCCTCCATTGCGCTGTTCATCGAGCGCGCGCAGGCAGCCCGGCATGACTTCGAGTTGACTGCCGGCAACGCCTATTCCGTGGCAAGCATCTGCGCCTGGCTCGATGGATTGCCGCTGGCTATCGAGATGGCCGCCGCGCGCGTCAAGTGGCACTCGCCGGAAATCGTGCTGGCGCAACTGAGCCAGAGGCTGGCGCTTGCGGCGGCAAGTCCGCGCACTGTGACGGCGCGGCAGCAGACGCTGCGGGACGCCATCGAGTGGAGCTTCGAGCTATTGAGCGATACGGAAAAGCACGTTCTGGCGGCCGTGTCTGTCTTCGCAGATCGATTCAGCCCCGCGGCAGCCGGCGCGGTGTGCGGCAACATACTCCCCGCATCGGGCGATATCACCGGGACGCTTCAATCGTTGGCCGAAAAGAGCCTGTTGATTCACCAGTTCACCGATGGCGGAGAAACGCGCTTTGGCATGTTGAGCGTGATCCGCGAGTACAGCCGCGAGAAGCTGGAGCAATCCGGCCTGCTGGATGTCACTCAGCAACGCTATGCAGCGTATTACCTGGCGCTGGCGCGGGAAGCCCAGCCCCATCTGTGCGGACCCCGACAGCAGGAGTGGTTCGACCGGCTGGACGCCGAGTTCAGCAACCTGCGCGCGGTCATCGACTGGTGCGCTGCGCGCGATCAAGCGGCCGGTCTGCAAATGGCAATTGCGCTGCAATGGTTTCTGTACGCGCGCGGTCACCTGTCCGAGGCGCGCATCTGGCTGGCCAGTCTGCTGCGCCCATCGGAAGCCGGCGCGCCGGCCGTTCCGGCGTCGTTGCTGGCGGGCGGGCGCTGCCTGGCGGGATTCTTCGCCTGGCAACAGGGGGATCATGACCAGGCTGCCCGGCTGTCTTCACAGGCGCTCGATTATTTTCGGCAAACCGGCGACCGGCCCGGCGCCGCGCGCGCGCTCTACAACCTGGGCAGTGTGGCGCTTTTGCAGAGCGACTACGCCCGCGCCACCGACCATCTGACCGAGAGCGTCGCGCTGTTTCGCGAGCAGGGCAGCGCGCACGACATCGCCCTTGCGCTCAACGATCTGGGGCTGGTGGCAAAGGATCAGGGGCGCTTTGAGGAAGCCCAATTGCATCACGAAGAAAGTCTGAGGCTGCACCGGCAGGCCGGCAACCCGCGTGGGATCGCGCAGTCGCTGCTGCGCCTGAGCATCGTCGCTTACTGGCAGGCGCAGTTTCAGCGCGCCGCCGAGATGAGCGAACAGGCGCTGACGCTCAATCGACGCCTGGGCAACCGGGCCGGCATGGCGTATTGCCTGGATACGCTCGGCACATCCCTGCATAAGCTGGGCGAGACAACGCGCGGGATGAACTGTCTGTCAGACGGGCTGCGGCTGTTTCAGGAACTGGGGGATCGCATGGGCATGGCGCTGGTGGGCTACGGCATGGGCGCCATCTGCCTGGAACAGGGCGACCGCGCGCGCGCCGCTGAGCATTTCGATGAAGCGTTGCGGTTGAGCGAAGCGATCGGCGACAAGCGGCGGGCAGCCTTCGCGCTGGAAGGGCTGGCCGGCGCGCTGGACGACTCTCAGCCCATCGCGGCCGCGCGACTGTTCGGGGCAGCCCAGGCGTTGCGCGCAACGATCAGCGCGCCGGCCCCCGTGTCGGAAAGCGCGTCTCACACAACGCTTCTCAATCGCCTGTTGTCTGCGCTGGGGCCGGCCGGCTGCGAGGCCGAGATCGAGCGCGGGCGCTCCTGGACACTGGCAGACGCATTGGCCTGCGCGCAAGACGCACTCAACTCAACTCGCCCGTCAAGTCATCCCTGACGAACCGCTACAACGCCTGCGTCAGAATCTCACGCAATTCATGGCGCGAAAGCGCGATCGGGTTGGCCTTCATGCTGCTGGCCACAACCGCCTTCTCGACGAGATCATCCACATCAGCCGGCCCCACGCCATACGCGCCCAGCGGCGGGATGTCCAGCGTCCGGCACAACGCCTGCGTCCAGGTTACTGCGTCGGCGGCGGTCGCATCAGAGCTGCCGGTGAGCATCACGGCGACTTCGTCGTAGCGGCTCAACGCCGGGCTGTCGGGCTGGCGCTCGCGCAGCGCGCGCACATTCACGGCCATCACCGGCGGCAACAAAATGGCGCATACCGCCCCATGCGGCGCATGAAACGCGCCGCCGATCGGCCCGGCAAAGCCATGCACCGCGCCGAGGCCGGCGTTCGCCAGCGCCAGCCCACCCAGCAGGCTGGCGAGCGACATGTCTTCGCGCGCGGCCATATCATCGCCGTGTTCGAACGCGCGTCGCAATGCGCGCGCAATGCGCGGGATGCCCTCGCGGCAAAAAGCGTCGGTCATCGGATTGGCGCGATTGCACACGAACGGCTCGATCAACTGCGCCAGCGCATCCATGCCGGTGCTGGCCGTCACCGCCGGCGGCAGCGACAGGGTCAATTCAGGATCGATCAGCGCCACCTTCGGCAGCATGTGCGGACTGCGCAGGCTGACCTTGACCTGATGCGCGGGCGAAGCCAGGACGGCGTTGCGCGTCACTTCGGCGCCGGCGCCGGCTGTGGTCGGCACAGCCATGCAGGGCGCCGAGGGTTGGAGAATCGACTTGCCTTTGCCGATCACTTCGAGGTAGTCGAGCAGCTCGCCAGGATTGTTGAGCATGGCGGCGATGGCTTTGCCGGTGTCCACGGCGCTGCCGCCGCCAAAGCCGATGACGATGTCGCAGTTTTCAGTCCGCGCGCGCAGCACGCCGGCAACGATCAAGTCCGTCGTCGGTTCGCCGGCGACCGGAAACAAGTCGAAGGATACGCCGTTCGCGGAAAGCGACTCCAGCAGCGGCGCGGCCCGCTCCGGGTTGTGCGAAGAGGCAACCAGAGCGCGCCGGCCCATAGTGGCGGCAATCGCGCCGGCCTGTTTGACCGCGCCCGCGCCAAACACAATGCGCGCCGCAGTCGCAAATTCAAAGTTCACCATAGTCGATTGACGATTGACGATTGTCAATTGACGATTGTCACGTTGCGGCAGACAGGCGGGCGACAAAGGCAGCATGGTCAGGGCTGGCAATGCCCTGTTGGAGCGTCGCCAGCGCCGCCTGCAAGTCATCGTTCAGCATGGCCGGTATATTCAACCACAGGCCGGGGAACACCCGGCTGCGAACAACACCTTGCTCATCGCCCACAAGCGGCGCATATTCACCCTCGCGCAACTCCCACCAGTCGATGCGCCGCTCATAGACCTGCCAGACGATGTACTCCTGCACGCCGACGCGCCGATAGACGCGAAACTTGTCGTACAAATCGACAGAGGCGCTGCTGGCCGCCACTTCGACAATCAGTTCCGGCGCGCCTTCGAGATAGTGATCCGCCGCAATGCGCGATCGGCCGCCCAGCCGTTCGTCAATGCGCAGGATGGCGTCGGGCTGATACTCGTTGTCGTTGTCCAGGCGCAGGCTGGTGTTATCGGCGATGCGCAGGCCCGGTGTAGCCGCCTTGTAAACACCCAGCCACACGAGCATGTGCGCATGTGGTTCACCGTGCGATGCTTCAAAGAGGGGCGAGGACATGAAAACAACTCCTTCGATGAGTTCTGCGAACTTGACGCTGGGCATGGCCTCATAGCGGCGCTCGAATTCACGGCGGGTCAGCCGGTCGCCACTTTGCAGGGGTGGCAGGGCAGAACGGCCGGCGGCAATGCTGGCCTCTCCGGGCGCGCTCATCGGCGGGTAAGTCGTCACAACTGGCACAGACATGGCATCCCCTCTGGCAATTGAAGATTGGCGATTGACGATTGACGATTGTTCACCAGCCGGCGTCGTCAGGGAAGACGTTGGCGAATTTCACACTGCTGCGCGGCTCGGCCATCATATCGGCCACGCTGTCGCGCCAGGTGGCATAGTGCGCCGTCTCCTTGTGTCTGGCCGGCGCGTCGGGCGTGCGATACACCTCGACGAGAATGAAACGGGTCGGATCATCGGCCTGCTGCAACACATCGAAGCGCGCAATCCCCGCTTCCTGAACGCTGTGGCGGGCGTTTTCCACAGTCGCCTGTTTGAACGCCTCGACGCAGTCCGGTTTGACATGCACATGCACATGCACGACAATCATTGCTCACCTCGCTGCTCTATCCCCGGCTACAGCTTGTAGCCGATCCTGCGCAGGAAGTCCCTGCGCCAGGCAACATCCGCGTCTGATTCGAGGCCCTTCGGGGCGAAGCCATCGATCACACCCAGAATGCCCCGGCCCTGTTCAGTCTCGGCGACAATGACTTCAGTGGGATTGGCTGTGGCGCAGAACACCCGGCACACTTCGGGCGTCGCTTTCACCGCGTTGAGCACATTGACCGGATAGAAGCCCTCGGCCAGAAAGATGATGAAGGTATGGCCGGCGGCGAGGCGTTGCGCGTTGGCGCGCGCCAGTTCGATCATGGCCGGGTCTGTGCCGGTCGAGCGGATCAGGCACTTGCCCGATGCCTCGCAAAACGCCAGCCCGAAGCGAATGCCCGGCACAGCATTGACCATCGCCTCGTGCAGGTCTTCGACCGTCTTGATGAAGTGGCTCTGGCCCAGAATGAAATTGACAGCTTCTGGTTTCTCAATTTTGACCGTTGTGAGTTGCATAGCGCCTCGCATTCAGCGCGATTGTCAGCGAGTCGCAATCTCGACCCGCAGCGCGCTAAGCACAAGCTGAATCGGCGTGATCACGGTGCTGGTGGCAGAGCCGGCGAAGAGCAGCCCCACCACATTGCCCTGCAAGTCCAGGACGGCTGAGCCGGAATCGCCCGGCGCGCTCATCGCGCCGGCCAGCAGTTGCTCGGTGAAGGTGGCCGCCGGGCCGTTGAAATCGATGCGAATCGACACATCGATCTGCTCCACCACGCCGGTCGTCAGGCCGGTGGTGCGGCCGGATTTGCGGATCTGCGTGCCCAGGGTGGCTGCGCCGGCCCCGATCGGCGCGCCGATGCCCAGAATGTCCGCGCTGGCCAGCGTGTCATCGTCCAGCGCGGCGATCGCGCAATCGACCTTGTTGTTGCCGGGCTGATTGACCGGTTCGACCTGCGCGCGCTGCGCGCCGAACAATTGCGCGAGGCGCGCGCCGCACCCGCTCGGCGGCTGTGGCGGCGGCTCTCCCTCAAAGGCGATGGGCACGAACTCGGCCAGTGTCGCAATCCGGTCGGCCGATGTGCCGCCATCCCGCCGGCCCGGCTGCACAACGGCGCTGCCCAACGACGCCTGGTTGCTCTTTGCCAGCACGTGATTGTTGGACAGAATGAAGCGGCGGCCTTCGCGACGCACGAGACACCCGAACGTGCCGGCCGACAACTCATCGGCCAACCCGATCGACAGGCCGGGGCGCGCCGGGCGCATGCGTTGCGTCTGCTCATCGAATGCGACAAAACGCCCCGTTTCGACCACATCGGTGCGCACGCCATTGACCAGCGGCGGCACGCGATCCTCTTCTGACAATTCGTTCAAGGGCAGCTTGCGCTCGACAGACACGACCACGGCCAGCTCGGTGTGACCCTGCCGATCAGGATTCTTGAAGCCCACGCCGATGGCGTTGACGTTGGGCTTGCGCATAAGCATGTCGAGCGTGGCATTCTTGACATCGCGCACGCCGGCGATGCGCTGGGTGTTGAAAGGTGGGAGCGCGCTTGCGTCTGACATGCTCGCAGTGTACACCAGAGATTCCCGGAGTCTGGAAGACTCCGGGAATCTGATACAAATCTGATAACATCAACGGCATGGCAGCCACCAGATCAAAATCCCAGTCCGTATCGACATCGCCCTGTCTGTTGCCAGAGCCGCGCCGCATGGAACTTGCCGGCGGGGTGTTGCGCATCCAGCCGGATAAGCTGATTGTGATCGAGAGTTCGCGCCCGGCGCAGGTGTTATTCGAAGCGCAGGAAGCCCAGCGCGCGCTCAGCCGGCACGCCGGCGTCACATGGCACATCCATGGCTCCGGCGCTGTGCCGGAGGGTCGGGCCGGCCTGACTCTCCAGCTCGACCCGGCGCAAAGCCACTCCCAGGGCTACAGCCTGGAGATCAACGCCCTGGGTATCCGCATCTCGGCGCCCGATGCCAACGGCGCTTTTTACGGTGTGATGACGCTGCTCCAGTTGCTGCGCCAGTACGGTGACACGCTGCCCCGGCTGCGTATCGAGGACTACCCGGACTTCCCGGCGCGCGGGGTCATGCTCGACATCAGCCGCGACAAAGTGCCGACGATGAAGACGCTGTTCGAGCTGGTGGACCTGCTGGCCGGCCTGAAGATCAATCAGTTGCAGCTCTACACCGAGCACACCTTCGCCTATCAGCGCCACCCGGTTGTGTGGGCCAACGCCTCGCCAATGACCGGCGAAGAAATTTTGCAACTCGACGCCTATTGCCGCAGCCGGCATATCGAACTGGTTCCCAACCAGAACTCGTTCGGCCACATGACGCGCTGGCTGATTCACGACGCCTACCGCCCGCTGGCCGAAGCGCCCGACGGGTGCGACACGCGCTGGGGTCGCTTCGACAAGCCGTTCACGCTGTGCCCCGGCGACCCCGGCAGCCTCAGGCTGATCGGCGAACTGTACGAGGAGTTGCTGCCCCATTTCACCAGCCGGCTGTTCAACGTGGGCTGCGACGAGACGGTGGACCTCGGCCAGGGCCGCAGCAAAGCCGATTGCGAAGCGCGCGGAACCGGCGTGGTCTACCTGGAGTTTCTGCTGAAGATTTACAACGAAGTGCGCAAACACGGGCGGACAATGCAGTTCTGGGGCGACATCATCATGGAGCACCCGGAGCTTGTCCCGCAATTGCCCAAAGATGTGATCGCGCTGGAATGGGGCTACGAGCATGACCACCCCTTCGAGGCGCATGGCGCGCGCTTTGCCGAATCCGGCGTGCCGTTCTATGTGTGCCCCGGCACTTCCTCGTGGAACAGCCTGGGCGGGCGCACCGATAACGCCATCGGCAACCTGCTCAACGCCGCCGAGAACGGCTTGAAGCACGGCGCAATCGGCTACCTGAACACCGACTGGGGCGACAACGGCCATCACCAGCCGCTGCCGGTGAGCTATCTGGGCTACGCCTGCGGCGCCGGCGTGTCGTGGTGCGCGGCGTCAAACCGCGAGACCGACATCGCGCGGGCGCTCAGCCTGCATGTGTTCTTCGATCGCAGCGGGCGCGCCGGCCGGCTGGCTTGCGACATCGGCAACATCTACCGCAGCTTTGAGCAACGCTTCTTCAATTGCACACCGTATGGCTTCGCGCTGGGGCGTCCTCTGGCGCAGGTGCGGGAGCGACTGAGCAACACGCCAGTCGCCGGGCGGGAGATCGCTCAGGCGCTGAAGGAGGTGGGCCGGCTGGAGCGTGAGCTGGACAAGCTCGACCTGCAAGCCATCGATGCCGGCCTGATTCAGCGCGAGTTCGCCTTTGCGTTGCGCATGATCCGGCACGGCATTCACCGGCTGGCGCTTGCGGCGCGGGACGCCGGCAAATCGCGTCAGCCGGCTATTCCTTCGACTGCCGAGCTGCGCCAGGACCTGCGCGCCCTGATTGCCGAACACAAGCGCGTGTGGCTGGCGCGCAACCGTCCGGGCGGCCTGAAGGACAGCGTGGCCGTGCTGGAGCGGGCACTGAAGGACTATCGCTGAAGCCGGGCGTGTTGCGTGTTGCGTGTTGTGTATTGCGTATTGCGTATTGCGTGTTGCGTATTGGGCGATGGTTAACGAGAACGGCGTTCTGACGATGCTGGATCGGGGCATCACCATCAACTGGGACGACGGCCCCACCCTGCACAAGATCACCGCGCAGGTGAGGTACCACACCGGGGAGTCGGCCAGTGCCCGGCTGTTGCGCGTGATCGCCGCGCAGCCGTATAGCGACGAGCCGCTGACCTTCAAGCAGACCGACGCCGCGCTACAGGCCATCTGGGTATGGCAGACGCGCGGGGCCGGCTGGTCAACTCAGCTTACGATCACCAACATCTCGGATTCGGATGTATATGTGGACGCGCTGGAAGCGCTGCGCATCGACAGCGCGTATGGCGGCGTGTTCAACCTCGGCGCGCCGCCCGGCCTGTGGCGCTGCGCGAAAGAGAACGGCACAGAGTTGCCTGACGCGCTGGAGTGGGAGGCATGGGCCGAGACGACCGCCAGCGCCGGCGGGTTTGTGCGCGCCAGACATCTGATCGTGCAGCCAGCGGTGTCCAATCGCTCCCGCCCGCCGGTTGTGCTGATTGCAGTGAACGAACAGACTGCGCACGCGCCGGTTGAGATGCGGCTGGAGTGCAGCGGCGAGCGATTCGAGCGACTGACGGCGCGCAGCCGGGCCGATGGCACGCTGGTCGGGGCCGGCGCCATGCTGGCCTCGGCTGAACTGTGGATCGCCTCCGGCGACGATGCCGAGGAACTTCGGCAGTGGGCGCAGCAGGCCGCTTCAGAGGACGCCGCATGACCCATCACGCCGGCGCAGCTCCCCGTCGCGCCAAAAGCGCGCAGCCGTCTACCTCTCGCCTGAAGATGGCCCCAACGCTGACCGAGTTGAAACGCAAAGCGCGCCGCATTCACAGCGCATTGTTGAAGCAGTACGGCGTCCCGGCCTGGAATCGGCTGGACGGCGTCAGCGAGCTGGTGAGCACAATCCTGTCGCAGAACACCAACGACGGCAACCGCGATCTGGCCTACACGCGCCTGCGCGCGCGCTTCAAAAGCTGGGAAGCGGTGCGCGACGCCGACCCGCAAGCTGTCATCGAAGCAATCCGGCCGGCCGGCCTGGCCAACCAGAAAGGCCCGCGCATTCAGGCCGCCCTGCAACGGATTACCGAGGCGCGCGGCGAACTGAACATTGACTTCCTGCGCGACCTGTCGCCGGAAGAAGCGCGCCAATGGCTGACCAGCATCAACGGCGTGGGGCCAAAGACAGCCGCCATCGTGCTGCTGTTTTGCTACGACATGCCGCTGTTTCCGGTGGACACGCACATTCATCGCGTGACCGGCCGGCTGGGGCTGATCGGCCCGAAGGTGAGCGCCGAGCAGGCGCACACGATCATGGAGCAGTTGTGCCCGCCGGGGCAGCACGGCACGTTCCACATCAACATCATCCGGCACGGGCGGGAGATCTGCCATGCGCGCCGGCCGGAGTGCGAACGCTGCCCGTTGCAGGGCGAGTGCGACGACTACGCGCGACGCCGGGCCGGAGAAACACGCACGGGGGAATGCGCCTGACCGCAGGCAAAGCACTTCCCCACGCAAGGCGGGCACTTGTCATCCCGCATATCTCCTGAGCAGCGGGGTGATAGTGAACATGCCGCCGCCCCGCCGCGCGCGTCATCACACCTGCCTGACGATACAGGGCAGATACAGGCGGTGCGGGTTGATCGTCACGCTGTCCGCGCAGTCGTTGTTGCCCTCGTTGCTCTCGGTCATGGCACCGTCCGGGTCGGCGCGGCAGACGCCGCCGGAAGCCGGGTTGGTCAGCACACCGGTGACTGTGGGCGTGACACTGAAGGCCACGTCGAACGCACCGGTCGTTGCGCCCAGCGTCACCGGGCCGCCGCTGGCGGTGCAGGTGAGCGTGCCGCTGCTGATGGCGCAGGCAATAGCGCCGCTGCCGCTCACGTTGAGCAGATTCTGCACCGTCGGCGCGCCGTAAATGGGACCGCTCGGCAGGTCGTCGCGCAGGATGGTCTGACCGGCGGCGAAGGTTGCGCCAGCTGCACCGGTGTTGGCAACCGTCACCGTCCATGTGAAGGGATTGCCGAGCGTGATGGCCCCACTGACGTTGTTGCTCTTAGTGGCGGTCAGGTCGGGAGCGGTGACCGTTACCGTATTGGATGCGCAGTCGTTGTTGCTCTCGCTGCTCTCGACGATGGCGCCGAAGGGGTCGGTGCGGCAGACGCCGCCGGAAGTTGGGTTGGTCAGCGCGCCGGTGGCCGTGGGCGTCACGCTGAAGGCCACGTCGAACGCGCCGGTCGTTGCGCCCAGCGTCACCGGGCCGCCGCTGGCGTAGCAGATGAGCACGTTGAAGGTGATGGTGCAAGTGATGCTGCCGGTCGCGTTGACGAGGTTCTGCACCGTCGGCGCACCATAGGTCGGGCCGCTTGGCAGATCGTCGCGCAGGACGGTCTGGCCAGACGTGAAGGTTGCGCCAGCTGCGCCGATGTTGGTGATCGCCACCGTCCACGTAAACGGATTGCCTACTGTGATCGCCCCGCCGACGTTGTTGCTCTTGGCGGCGGTCAGGTCGGGGACGCCGCCAACCGTCACCGTATCTGCGCAGCCGTTGTTGATCTCGCTGCTCTCGGTGATGGCGCCCAAGGGGTCGGCCCAGCAGACGCCGCCGGAAGCCGGGTTGGTCAGCGCGCCGGTGGCCGTGGGCGTCACGCTGAAGGCCACGTCGAACGCGCCGGTCGTTGCGCCCAGCGTCACCGACCCACCGCTGGCATAACAGATGAGCACGTTGAAGGTGATGGTGCAAGTGATGCTGCCGGTCACGTTGACTAGGTTCTGCACCATCGGCGCACCGTAGGTTGGGCCGCCTGGCAGGTTGTCGCGCAGGATGGTCTGACCGCTTGCGAAGGTGGCCGCAGCTGGGCCGGTGTTGGCGACCGTCACCGTCCAGGTGAAGGAATTGCCCAGCGTGATGGCGCCGCTGGTGTTGTTGCGCTTGGCGGCGGTCAGGTCGGGGACGCCGCCAACCGTCACGCTGTCCGCGCAGTCGTTGTTGCTCTCGCCGCTCTCGACGATGGCGCCGAAGGGGTCGGTGCGGCAGACGCCGCCGGAAGCCGGGTTGGTCAGCGCGCCGGTGGCTGTGGGTGTCACGCTGAAGGCCACGTCGAACGCGCCGGTCGTTGCGCCGAGCGTCACCGGGCCGCCGCCGGCATAGCAGATGAGCACGTTCGAAGTCATATTGCAAGTGATACTGCCGCTGCCGCTCACGCCGACGAGGTTTTGCACCGTCGGCGCACCGTAGGTCGCGCCGGCTGGCAGGTCGTCGCGCAGGATGGTCTGACCGGCGGCAAAGGTCGCTCCGCCTATGCCGGTGTTGGCAACCGTCACCGTCCACGTGAACG
>CALBEF010000112.1 GCA_937927775.1 uncultured Anaerolineae bacterium
GCCAGTAAGACTGGCAACATGCCTGGCAGAGGGAGAGAGTTCTTCTTGAGTCTCAGCGTCGAATCGTCGAACACGCCTGGCTTTAGACTGCTTCCCAGTTGCCATATCGCGTCATTCACCAGCCGGATGGGCTCTGCGGAAGAGTCAATTAACCAGACCGGCCCCATCGAGAGCGCGCCTGCGGTTGCCAACACAGCAATGACGGCCCGCCGCGATTTTGCGCGCCAGATGTGAAGCGCGCCGGCAATCGCAAGGACAGGAGCTATTACCCCCCAGTTCTGCATGTCTGCTTCCGATAGCATTCGCCGCCACGCAGTGCTCAGACCGGCCAGGCTCTCCCAGGCAGTGAGTCTCCCCCAGCCCAGATAGCTGCCCGGCGTGGCGCTGAAGACACGCAGTGCTTCCAGACCGGGGGGCAACAAGCCCATGTATGCGGAACCTTGCGTCACGAGCAGCAGGAACGGCCCGCATATTGTCAGTGCGCCAGCCGGGATGAGCAGCGCGTATCTCCAGGCGGCGCGCTGTCTTCCGAGCAGGAGCATCAACACAGCGTTCAGAAAAGCAAAATATGGTTGAGCGATGACGGATATCCCCCAGCACACCCCGCTCCCGACAGCCCATCTCCAAACATGCCGCTCATCACTGCGCTGGCGCAGCTCGATCAACAAGGCTGCCATCCATACGCTGGCCGTCGAAGCCAGCGCAACATTTAAGTGAAAATGCACGTGTAAGGTGCGCCCCAGCCCGAAGGCAAACACCACCGCCCCGATCGAAGCCAACAGGGGCGAGGGTGTGAAGTGTTTCAGAAACGTTCGCGCGCCGAGGAAGCTCAAAATCAATCCGCCCACAAAGCCTAAATTAACCGCCACAGCGCTGTTAGCCACTAATGCAACCGGCAGCAATAACAGACCAGCGCCGGCGTGCGCTAGAACCATTTGATGCATTCCGACCGGATACATTGCTTCCTGGCTTACCAGTTGAAATGTGCCGCTCAGTGCTGCGTTGCGCCAGAAGTCAGTCTGCCATAGTGCTTCCAGCAAATCGCCGGACCCTGGAAGATGGGTTGCCCACATCCAGAGTGGGTTCCGGTAGAACCATGCCAGCGCAGCCAGAAAGGCTAACCAGCCCAGTGATTGTTCTACGCGTTCCTGCTGCAAAAAGGCGGGCTGCTTCTTTATGTAAGCCGGCATCGCAATAAGAATGCGACTGAGGATCGTTTGGCGGGATACTTTGGTTTCCACTGTGAGATTTTAGTATAGCATTTGTGACGAAGGGTTCAGCAGGCTGGAGCGCAGGCATCGCTCTGCAATTGTCGATCTCTGCTGCCATTATGAGCTTGCGACTGGACAAGATGTGAAGCGCTGCTAAAGCCGGCCGGCCGGTTGTTATAATCCTTAGCGCGATGGCGTTCACGATCAATGATCTGCGCGATTTGACCCGTCTGCTCCTCGAACGGCCCGAATGGCTGGGCGAGGTGCGGCGCATTGTGCTGACTGAAGAACTGCTGTCCCTGCCGGACATCGTGCGCGGGCTTGCCGAGGCGCAGCGCCGCACTGAGGAGCGGCTCGATCAGCTCGCCGCGCACGTCCTTCAGCTCGATCAGAGAGTTGAGCGAGTGGAAAAGCACGTGGCGGATATGCGCGGCATTCTGCTGGAAATGCGATATCGCGACAAGGCGCCTGCTTTCTT
Source organism: uncultured Anaerolineae bacterium (assembly GCA_937927775.1). Taxonomy (GTDB): domain Bacteria; phylum Chloroflexota; class Anaerolineae; order J036; family Brachytrichaceae; genus Roseilinea. Next base: position 1,690 of record CALBEF010000112.1, read on the forward strand.
CGGCTCATGGCTGCGCAAAGTGCGCGTCGTGGATATGGGTTTTGTGCCTGATAAGCTGGCGGATCGCCTGACCCGGGAGGAGATCGAGCGCCTGTTGCCGCTCGACCTGCTGGTGCGCGGGCAGTTGCCGCCGCAACAGGGCGGCGAAGAGGTCTGGCTGGCAGTCGAGGTGTCCAACGTCATTGACGAGAACGATGTGGCGCGGGCGGTGGAACGCGCCGGCCTGTTGCGCAAAGCCGGCCTGCGCGCTGTGCCGGTGGTTGCGGGGCGCGTCGTAGCCAGCGGCGATGTGGCCTCTTTACTGGAGACGCAGCGCGTCGCCTCATTGCTCAACGGCAGTCGTTCCGGCTGGGAACAAGCACTTGACTATGCGCGCGCGTAGCGCCCATTCAGACTTCGGGCGCGTCATGCCCTGCGAACGCAGACATCTGGAGCGCATGGCCGGCATGGATTCCCCGTCATCTCTGCGCAGGCGGGGACTGCGCAGGAATGACGCTTTCCTGCCTGCCGAGTCAGTCCCTTAAAACGCCCCCCGCCCGCTGAGCACCGCCGGCACGGTCTTCAGCAGGATCAGGATGTCCAGCCACAGCGAGTAGTTGCGGATGTAGTACAGGTCGTCCTCGACGTGCAGGTGCATGGGCCGGTCGCTGCGCCCGTTGACCTGCCACCAGCCGGTCATGCCCGGCGGCACGGCAAAGCGCCGGCGCTGCCAGGTCTCGTAACGCTCCACCAGCCAGGGCAACTCCGGGCGCGGCCCAACCAGGCTCATTTCGCCTCTCAGCACATTGAGTAATTGCGGCAACTCATCCAGACTGAACCGGCGCAACACGCGACCCAGCCGCGTCACGCGCGGATCATCGCGCCGTTTGTGCGGCACTGCGCCTGTGTCTCCGTGCTCCCCTGCGTCTCCGCGTCTCCACGCCTCCGCCACCCGCATGGTGCGAAATTTCAACATGCCGAACAATCGGCCGTTCTCGCCGACACGCTGCTGGCGGATCAGCGCCGGGCCGGGCGAATCCAGCTTGATCAACAGCGCGATCAGGAGCAAAACCGGGCTGCTTGCGACGAGGGCGAGTGACGCCAGCGCGAGGTCCATCACGCGCTTGATGGCGCGCGCCGGCCCATCCAACGGCGACTCGCGCAGGCGCAGCAGCGGGATGCCGTTCAGGTCCTCGACGCGCGTCATGAACCAGGCCAGGTCGAGCACATCCGGCGCCAGGCTGATTTGAACTGCCAGGCCCTCCATCTGCGTCACCAGCGCCAGCGCGCGGGTGTGCGCGTCACGCGGCAGCGCCAGGATGACTTCCGACGCGCCCATTTCAACTGCCACGCGCGGCGTGTCGTCAATGCGCCCGAGCACCGGCGCGCCGGGACAGACCTCGGCGCGCACAGGCAGGCGATCATCCAGAAAGCCGATCACCGTCACTTCGCCCGGCGCGCCGGCGAGGATGCGCTCGGCCAGCGCGCGCCCCGGCCCTTCCGCCCCGACGATCAACACGCGCCACCGATCGCGCGGATTTCCCGCCCGCCGGCGCCAAAAGCGCGCCGCGTGCGCCGCGTTCAACAGCGCGATGTTGATTGCGCCGAAGTAAACGAACTGCAGGCGCGATACCTGTCGAAAGCTCATGTACAACGCGCCGGCCAGAATTAACAGCGCCGTCAACACGGCCAGTGTCAGCGCGCGCGACTCCTCGCGGAAGCGCGCCCGCCGTCGCGAATACAGGTTGAACTGGGCCAGCACGACCAGCCAGATCAGCGCCGCCAGCGCATACACCGGCCAGCTCAGCGCCACATTTGGCTCGTTCAAATCCTGGCCGAATGGCAACGCCAGCCGCGCCTGCGCCGACAGCCACAGCGACGCGAGCGTTAATCCCAGATCAAGCCCGATGGCCATGAGCACGCGATTGGTTTTGAGGGGAACGTTCATCGCTCGTCTTCTGGCGCGCCTTTCAACTGCTGGCGCTGGTGTAGCTGGACACGGCGGCGCGCCAGGCGCGCGCGCTCAAGAGCACAGTCACGCCGGCGCAGACCAGCCCGTACAGCGCCAGCGCCGGCGTCAGCCGGCCCAGCAGCGCCTCGGCCGGCACCGTGCTGACAAAGGCGATCGGAATCACCAGCGAAATCACCCCGCGCACCGGTTCGGGGAAAGCCTGGGCCGGGAAGCGCGCCACTTCCAGCACCCCAAACACCAGTTCTTCGATGTTGGCAATATCCACCACCCGGAAGCATAGCGCAATCAGCAGCGCCATCAGCGCATAGAGCAGCGCCAGCGCTGCCACCCCCAGGGCGATAAAAGCTGCCCATTGCCCCAGGCCAGGCCACAGGCGCAACTGAAACAACGCATAGCCGATCAGCGTCGCGCCGACCAGCAGGCCGGACAGCTTCTCGAAACGATAGCGGCGCAGCGTGGCGTGGAACATGGCGTCCACCGGTCGGATCAGCGTATAGTCCATCGCGCCGGTGCGCACCGCTTCGATCACGTCGCGCAGGTTCGGCTGCATGATCGCGTCCAGAAAGCCGGAAGCGACAAAGAAGAGGCCGACGACAATCAGGGTTTCGTGAAAAGACCAGCCGCCGATTGTGGCGCGATGGCTGTAGAAGAGCAACGCGCCCCCCACCGCCCATAGCGCGTCGAGCAGCGACATGAGCAGTGCGCCGGCGAAGTTGACCCGATATTCCAGGTTGGCGAGCAGGCTGTTCTGCGCGAACAGTCTTAAGAGCGCCGCGTAACGCGCGGCGGTTTGAAGGGCCTTGCGCATGATCAGGCCCCCACCGCGCCATAGTCGCGCAGGCCGGCCCGCCATACAGCGCGCGCGCCGAGCGCGATCAGCGCCACCCACGCGGCGCTGACGATCAGCCGCAGCGCGCTCTGCTCTGCGCTCAGCCGGCCGGTGAGGATTTCCACCGGCAGCGCCACGCTGGACTGAAAGGGCAGCCACATCAGCGCGGATGACAACGGCGCAGGAAACAGCGCCAGCGGCACAATGTACCCTCCCAGAAACGCTTTCACGAACTGATAGGCTGCCGCTACGCCGCTGGTCTGGATGATCCAGAATGACAGGCCGGCAAGCAGGAATTGCGCCAGGAACTCGAACAACAGTCCGACTGCGCAGGCGAGGCCGAAGAGCGCCAGCGTCGCCGGTTGCAGGTCGAATTGCCGGCCGGGGATCGCCAGAACGGCAATGGCAATCGGCGCCAGCAACATGGAGATAACGACCACGCGCCCGGTCAGCACGCGCGCAAAGAAGTGATGGATCACGTGCAGCGGGCGGATCAAATACACCGAGAGTTCGCCGCTCCTGACCAGCCGCTCGACATCCTGCACGATGCCGACACCGGTGACGCGGCGAACCAGAACGGCGGCCAGATAGTAGCCGGCGAAATCGGTTGCGGTGAAGCCGGCCACCGGCTCATCCTGCGCCATGCCGATCCAGATCGACATCATCACCAGCGGAAAGATGGCGTTGAGCAGCGACACGACGAACACGGCGCGGTAGGCTGCCGCGCGCTCCCAGTAGGCGCGCAACAGGGCCGGGTAGATGCTTATCACGCGCATGGCTCTGCCTGCTGCTCTCACAACTTAGACGGCGCTCCTCGCGTCGCGCGCCCGATCACAATCTGCGACATTTCCCTTGCGAAAAGCCATGATTAGCTCACCGCGCAAAATGTATCGCGTAGCTTCATGCGTGAAATCGCGCGATTCAAAGTAGTCCAGCAGCTCTTGCCGAGTGTAGTGCGCGATGTGCTCATCGGCATATCCCCCTGGCGCCAACCGCCCATACAGCCATTCAGTCGCCCGCCACTCCCAGTTCCCATAGTCGGGCGTGCCCAGCACCAGCCGGCCGCCAGGCCGCAGCACGCGACACAACTCCGCCAGAATCGGCGAAGATTTGGGCACATGCTCGATGACCTGAGAGCATAGCACGCAGGGAAAGGCGTCATCTGCGACGGGCAAATGAAACCCTGACGCTTGCGCCAGCGCGACGCTAAAGCGGCGGGCATAGCGCAGCTTGCGCAGCAGAATATCTACTGCCAGGCTGCCTTTTGGCAGCGCGCTAAGGATGCGGCTAGAGCCACACCCGACATCAAGCACAGGGCCTTCTCCGGCGATCAACTCCGTAATGTGGCGAAACCGTTGACGCTGCCAGTAGCGCTGCAGCGGGATGACGCTGTCGTAAGCGCGGGCGTCATAGTCGGCCGACAGGATGGAATTGCGGAAGCGCCACAGAGAGGCCAGCCGGTCAGCCTGCGCCCAAGCCGACCAGGGCACGTGTGAACGGCCATGCCCGGATTCATCCCGAACGTCGCATACGGCATATCCCTCCGCTGCGAGGCGCGCGAGCAGCTCTAAGTCGTCAGCCGCAGCACTCCGTGACGACAAGTGACCGATCACATCCAGCAGCGCTGTGCGGCGATACAAACGACAGGGGCCGAACATGTCGCCCGTGGGCAAGCTCAACATGCGTTGCAAAGCCCGACTAACGATGCTGGGAGGGCGGGCGGCGATCAACACATCGGCCTGCTCGCGGTTAAGCCACAACGCGCGAATCGTCTCCGGCGGGGGCAGCTCGCCGGCGCTCGGCAACAGCGCCAGTATGAATGGGCAGGTCGTTCGTTCGGCAGCCACCCGCGCCAGTGCCGCGTGTGACACGCGCGCAATTTGCACCCACTCTGCGATATGCGCGTTCGCGCCACAAGCCGCCTTTGCAGAGGCGACAACGATTGTCGTACGTCCGGCGAGGTCGCCTAGAGTTGCCTGAAGAGAGGCAAGCCAGTTGATCGGCAGAGGGCAGCCTTGCTCCCAGCCGAGAACGACGCTCAGCTCCGGGCGATGTTCGTTCATGCTGAACGAGCGCGTCGTCGGCATGTCAACCCGGCTGCAACTAGCGCAGCGGCCAGCGCCAACCCCACAATGGTCAATGCGACGCCCATCTTAAAGGAATCCGGATCGTAGCGAAGCTCTACGATGCTCTCTCCGCTCGGGATTGCCAGCGCGCTGAGGGCATAGTTGGCCAGCAGCACAGGTTGCGGTTGTCCGTTCACAGTGGCCTTCCAACCTGGGTCATGAGCTAGCGCCGCCACCAAGTAGCCCGGCTGTTCACGTTTTACCTTCAAGGTCACACGATCGCCGGCATCGCTGAGCACCTGGGCCGGTTGCGCGCGGCTCGCAGCCTGGCCGACCGACCCGGCTGGCTCGCCCACGATTAGCACGGCGCGCGATGGGTCAAAATCGGGTGCGTGCAGGGCACTCCAGGCATCTTCCCTGCTCTGAACGAACTGTGCCGCATCAACCGCGAAGTAGCGTGTTAGGCTTTGCTCGTAGCGATACAAATGCACCGGCCCATCGCGCCAAAGCAGCTTGAAGCCCTCCTCTTCCGAGAGCAGTGCCTCTTGCCCAACGGTGGCGACATATTCAACACCGAAGATCTGCAACGCGCGGGGCTCAGCCTTCATTGAGGGGATGAGCGCGCTGGGCGGCGCATCGAAGAGCCTGCGATACAGCCGGCGCTGAGGACGACTCCAGAAGCCGTCGTAGCCCGGCAGCATCCGCAGGCGATATTGTATGTTGACGTTAGGCGGGATTGTGTCGTAGCCTAGGATGACGAGCGTTGCGTCGCCTACGCTCTGTCGGAGGCGTTGCAAGATTGTGGGGGTTGGATAGAAAAGTGGATCGGGCAAGGTTGGGTTATACGCCCTGAAGGCGTAGGCCTCCTGATAAAAGATGGCCAGCGCAAGCGCGACTACCGCTGCTAGACGCTGCCATCGGCGCGTGACCAAGAACAGGCTTGCCGCCAGAGCCGCGCCTATGAAAAGCAACAGGCTCATCCCGGCGACATGCACCAGGCTGTTGTTCACGAAGCCCAAGGCATCTTCAAAGAGGACCGCGGCAAAGCGACGCACAAGCGTAAGCGCTCCCCACCAGCCCGCCAGCAGCAGCGCTATCCCGGCGAGCAAAGATACGGCCGCGCGTTTTAAGCTAGCTCGCCCAAGTTGTAGGGCATGATGTGTGAACAGCGCAGCGCTACAGCTCACGCTGAACAGCCAGATGTCGTATGTGCGGATGGGCAGCACAATGGACGCCCCGGGGAGCAGCTTAAAAATAGCGCGCGTAGAGAATAGGTCAAAGACATAGACGAGCCAGATGGTCGCCGCCAGACCAAAAAAGCGGACATGCCAATCCCGGCGAACAAACAGGATGGAGAGCGCAGCGAGCAGCAGGGTGATGCCGCCTACGTACAAGCTGACGCTTTCGGGAAAATTCCATAGCTCGTCGTGTATTTTCAAGGTCGGGTGGTAGGCGGCGGAGGGGTCGCCCAGCAGTCGAGGGAAGACGAGCAGCGGTGCGATGTCCAACGGCAATCGCACAGACGATTTTTGATTTGCGCCCCGCAGCCCGGCCTGATTCAGATATTCCAAAAAGGGAACCCACTGCACGCCGGCGATCATGAGCGCGATCAACGCAGCGACAACAAACCCGCTGCCAAGGCCCAGCACGCGCAAAACTGAGCGCTTGCTCCATCCCAGGTGTTTCAACCAGCGCAACAGTCGAAAGCTCACGTACACTGCTGTTAGCACCAGCGCGGCGTAGAACGTCTCCGGATGCCCCGCCAGCAAGCCGACAAGTATGCTCAAAGCGAACCCGACCATCAGGGCCGTCAAAGCGCGTGGCGAGGCGACCTTTCCGCTTTGCAGATGATTAAAGGTGGCTTCGGCAAAGAACAGCGCCGCCGGCAACGTCACGCCAGATCCTACGAG
>CALBEF010000113.1 GCA_937927775.1 uncultured Anaerolineae bacterium
CCGAGATTGCGAATGGCCAGGAAACTGGGAATCAGGCCGGCGCTGAACAACATGCCGATGAGAAACAGCACTTTGATAACCGTCCGCCCCGGCATGTGAATGCGGTCGCGCGACAGGGGATAGGCCGTGACCACCGTGATCAGCAGGGTCAGCACAACGCCCAGCAACACGCGCGCGGCCGACACCCCGAAAGATCCCAGAAACTGCCGGTTATTAAGGATGAAAGCGTAGTTCTCTGTGTTGAAACCAATCGGCCACAGCGACACGATATCGGACATGACGGCCATGCGCTCGCTGAATGATTTGGCCAGCAGATGCCAGAACGGCAGCAGACACGCCAGCGCCAGCAGGGTCAAAATGAGATACAGCACGCCATCGACAATGCGGCTGCTCAGACCTCGATCTCGAATCACGCGAACCTCCCAGTGCTTGAGTCATTTGGTGATTGAGTCATCTGGTGATTGAGTCATTTGGCGATTGGGTCATCTGGCGATTGGCTCAATCGCTCAATCTCTCAATGGCTCAATGGCTCAATGACTCAATCTCTTAATCGCTCAATCAGAAAATCCGATAGTTGGCAAACCTGCCGGCCAGGTAATAGGACAACAGAATCAACACAAACCCGATAACCGATCTCACCAGACCCAGCGCAGTGGACAGGCTGTACTCGCTCTGCAGCAGACCGCGCCGGTACACCCAGGTGTCGATAATGTCGCCGGTCGAATAGACGAGTGGATTTGCCAATACGAGGATCTGCTCGAAGCCGGCGTTCAACACATTACCCAGATTGAGGCAGGCCAGCAGGATGACGATCGAGGAGATGCCGGGCAGCGTGATATGGCGCAAGCGCGCCCAGCGGTTGGCGCCATCCACTGCCGCCGCCTCGTACAACTCCGGGTTGATGCCGGTCAGCGCCGCAAGGTAGATCACCGCGCCAAACCCGAACCCCTTCCATGTGTCCGACAGGATGACTGTCCATTGGAATATGGACGGATCGCCGAGAAAGCGAATGGGCGGGCCTCCGAAGATGGAGACGATGATGTTGTTGAGCGGGCCGGCGCTGGCCAGCACCTGCACCATCACGCCGCCGATGATGACCCACGACAGAAAGTGCGGCAGCGTCGTCATGGTCTGCACCACGCGCTTGAATATGCGCGACGCCACTTCATGCACCATCAGCGCAAAGGTCAGCGATGCGAGCGTGCCGATCACAATTTTGCCAACTGCGATCACCAGGGTGTTGCGAAACAACGGCCACGCCTCGCGCATGGTGAAAATCTCGACGAAATTCTTCAGCCCGACGAACTCTGAGCCGGCCAGCCCGCGCGAAGGCCTGAAATCCTGAAAGGCAATCACGATGCCGATCAGGGGGTAGAAGCTGAACAGGATCAACAAAACCATGGCCGGGATGAGCATGACGTACAGCAGCCAATGCTGCCGCAGCGTCTTGCTCAGCGAGGGCTTGGCCTCAGCCCCGGCGCGGGCGCGCACAGCGGTTGGGCCGACCAAAGGAGAAGGAGGTGATTGGATCATGTGTCCGTCCACAGACTGCGCCGCCGGCCCCAGGCGGCGACGGCGCTTCGCTCGCGCAGAAACAAGAACGGGCAGGTCCGGGCCCAGCCACACGCCCGGCGCCCTGAACCTGCCCGTCGAACCGCGAACCGCGCCGGGCGCGACCCGCGAGCGCGTCAGCCCACTACTGGCTGACCGACTTGTACCAGTCGTTCACGCCGGCGGTCCAGATGTCGCCGCCAACCGCCTTCCACTCCTTGACGAAGTCGTCAAATGAATCCAGCGGCTGGTTGCCCACCACGATAGCGTTAAAGGTTTCATTTTCGAGCTTGTACATGTCGGCGAACACCTTGGCCATTTCTTCAGTGGGTGGCGCTTTGTACTCGTTGAAGATTGCCACATCCAACGTGTCGTAGATGGTCGCGTAAACGTCCATTCTCTTCTTGTCCGCCAGCGCGTCCTGGCCCACAACGAACAACTTCATCGACTTGTTGAGCTGGTCCTGCGGCAGGTCGAACCACCTCAGCTTCAGCTTGTTGACGTCGAACTGGTAGTCCGGGTAGCACAGCCAGGGGAAGGTGAAGCCGATCTCGTCCGCCATGGCGTAGATGGTGGGCGTGTCGGTCAGCTTGATGTCGTCGCCGTCCCACACATACTCGTAGTTCTCCAGCCAGCGTGTGCCGTTGTGCGAGGCGTGGCCGTACTGCTGGTACTTCTCCCAGTTCACATGCAGATCCATCTCGAAGTTGAGATCGGCCAGCGCCGCCTCGATCTTCCTCGGCTCGATGCCCTTCTTGAACACGACGACCGGCCCGACCATGCCCGACGCGCGCCGGCCCTGCTTGCCTTCCGGCCCTTTAGGATAGGGCGTCAGCCCCCACTTGACGGCGGGATCCGCTCTCTCCATGTCGTTGATGCGGCCCTGCGCCCACCACGGCGAGTAGCGCAGGCCGATCTTACCCTGAGTTGTGTTGGCATCGGCATCGCCTTCGCCCTTGGTGTAGTAGTCGGGGTCGATCAGACCGTCAGCATACCACTGACGGATAATGCCCAACACTGTCTTGACTGCCGGCTGGATGCTGTCGTATTGCAGTGTGCCGTCGGGCGCCTTGCGCCACAGCCCCGGCATCACACCATACGCGCCGAAGATCGGGTCGAGGCTGTTGTGCCACGTCACCAGGTTCTTGCAGGCGTTGATGCCGTACTGGCACAGGCCCTGCTCCTTGAACGCCTTCAACATGGCCGTCACGTCATCGACCGTCTCCGGCATCTTGCCGCCGATTTTCTCCAGGAAGTCAAGGCGCAGGTAGCCGATGTTGTCCACGTTGTAGGCCGGGCCATAGGAAAAGGCCACGCCGAACACCTTGCCGTTGCGAATGGCCGGAATCCAGTTGTCGCCCTTTGGATACAGCTTCTTCTCCTTGACCAGCGGCGAGGCGCTCGCCTCCCAGATCGCGGTGATATCTTCGACCGCCTCATCGGCGATCAACTGCGTCAGATCGGCGCCGCTCGACACCCACATATCCGGCGGGTCTCCGGCAGCCAGGTCGGCCTTCAACTTCTGTCGCCGCACGTCGCCGTAGGCTTCCCAGCGAATATCGTACTTGATGCCGAGCAACTCCTCGCGCATCCAGGCGTACGGGTTATTGGTGTAGCTTTCGCCTTCCTTCCACTGATAGCCGCCATTGGCCGGCAGCGAGAACACCACCGGCGGGTCGTAGGGCTTGGTGGCCGGATACGTCGGCGTCCAGTCGGCCTTGGGGCTGAGCTTGCTCACAGCAGCCCACTTGCTCTCACGGGCTGGGGGCTGCGCAGCCGGCTGTTCGGCGGCCGGCTTCTCCGCAGCCGGCTGCTCGCCGGCCGGGGCCGTCGTGGGGGCTGCCACCGGAGCGCATGCGTTCAGCGCCAGGGTCGCAATGCCGCCACCTGTCGCCACACCCATGATCTTCAGAACATTGCGGCGCGAATATTTGGTCTGCTTGCTGATCTCGTGTCGTTTCATCGCTCTACTCCTTATTCTCCTTATTCAATTCAGATTCGATCCGGCTCAGCCCGTCCTGTGGAAAGAATCAGTATGATGGGAAGCGCTGACCTGGGGCAGGCATCCCGGCCTGATGCTAGTCTATGGGGACAGCGCGCTGCATGCAAGATGCCGGTGGACATTGTTAGGACATATCGCGGACATGAGGGCAGGCTGTTGGCTTGCCCTACAGCCAATTTCAGCGGCGGGGGCGTTACAATCCCCCGGCGATGCGCGAGTTTTCGTTCGTCCGCTCACAGAGCAGCCCCGAAGCCCAGGCCAGGTTCAAGGCTGAGATTCTGGACCTGCGGGTTGACATTCTGCGCGGCCTAGTGATTCCGCTCATTGCGCTGGGCTGGGGCGGCATGGGTTATGGGCTGGCCTTCTCGCCGCAACGACCCGACTGGGTTGTCACGATTCTTTTCGGCGTCGTGCTGGTGGCCGGCCTGATCTGCGTCTGGGCCGCCTGGGGCGGGCGGCCGCGCCTGGCGCTCATCGTGTGCGCGTTGAGTCTGTGGGGCGCCGCACTCGCCCAGGTCATCATACGCCCCGGCCCCATTGGGCTGGTCTGGCTGGGCGCGGCCGGCGTGCTGGTCATGTTGCTCCTCGGCACGGCAGCCGGCTGGGCCACCGCAGTAGCCGCCAGCGCCGCGCTCGTCTGGCTCTCTCTGCAACCGCAGCCGCAATTCCGCCCCGACGACCTGCCCGGCGCAATCACACCGCTTGTCCTGCTGGCATTGTTGACGCATATCATGTCGCGCGTGCTCTTTCAAACGTTGCGCTGGATGAGTGAGGGCTATGCGCTGGCGCACCAGCAGGCCGACCAGTTGCGCGATAAAAGCGCAGAGCTGGCCGGTGCGCTCAAGTCGCTCAGCCAGACCAGCTTCGCCCTGGCGCGCGCCAACGAGCAACTGGAAATCATGGTCAGGTACGCCGAGGATGCCCGGCGCTCCAAGCAGGAGTTTGCCGCCAGCATCAGCCACGAGTTGCGCACACCGCTCAACCTGATCATCGGCTTCAGCGACATCATCATGAACGCGCCGGGCACGTACAACACGCGCCGGCTGCCAGCCGGCCTGCTGGCCGATATCCACGTCATCCACCAGAACGCGCAACACCTGCTCAAGCTGGTCAACGACATCCTGGACCTCAGCCAGATGGACGTGGCCTATATGACCATCACGCGCGAGCCGGTGCGCATCGACGGCTTCATCCAGTCTGCGCTGCAAGAGTTCGCCCAGTTGATCGCATCGCGCGGCCTGAAACTGGAGATGGAGATTGATCCCGACCTGCCGGAGATCTACGCCGACAAGACGCGCATCCGCCAGGTGCTGCTCAACCTGGTCAACAACGCCATTCGCTTCACAGATACGGGCGGCATCACGATCAGAGCGCAGACTTCAGCATCCAGAATCCAGAAGTCAGAAGGCGAAGAGGCCGCGCTCTCAGAGGTTGTCATCAGCGTGACAGACACCGGCGTAGGCATCCCATCCGAAGATTTGCAGCGCATCTTCGAGCCGTTCACCAGGATCGACCGGTCGGCCAAACACCAGGGCGGCACCGGCCTGGGGCTGACCATCAGCAAGCGCTTTGTCGAGTTGCACGGCGGGCGGATGTGGGTCGAGAGCACGCCGGGCAAAGGGAGCACATTTGCGTTCACCCTGCCCGTGGTTCCCCCGCCGCCAGACGCGCCGACACAGGGCACACTGCGCGATGTGCGTCGCCAGGAAGTTGGCGCAGTAATCGTCGTGGAGCAAAACCCCGTGCTGTCGCGGCTGCTGGCGCACCGGCTGGAAGGCATTCACGTGCGCCGCGTGGCGTCCACAGATGACCTATGGGCGCTGCGCGAAGAAGAGCTGCCGGAAGTCGTCATCCTGAATCAGCCGGTTGGCGCGCGCCGGGAGTGGCAACCGCAGGAGCCACACGCCGCGCGATGGCAGCGCATACCGATCATGGTGTGCCATCTGCCGGATATGTTGAGCGTGCCTACCAGGGCCGGCGCCGGCGACGACGCCGGCGATGACGCAAGCCGCCCCCCCGGCACACCACAACCAATGCGCCGCTTCCTGATCAAGCCCATTGCGCGGGATCAGTTATACGAGGCGCTGGGCGAGATGTTGCGCGCGGGCAGGCAAGAGGATGCTGCTCCGCGCCGGCGCCGGCCGGCGCGTATTCTCATCGTCGAGGATGACGAAGACGCGCTGCACCTGCTGGGCCGCATGTTGCGCTCGGCCCCGGAAGCATGCCGCTGCGGTTACGACGCCGTAATCCCGGTCGAGATGCGCAGCGGCGAACAGGCCATCGAACACCTGCGCGAGCTGGCCCGGCTGCAATCGGCCGAAACTGACCCGGCCGGGCGCGAACCCGCTGCGGCGCTGCCGCCTATCGACGGCATCCTGCTGGACCTGAAGCTGGGAGGCGCGCATGGATACGAGGTGCTGGCCGAGTTGGAGCGGCACGAGACGCTGCGCGCTACGCCGGTGTGCATCGTGAGCGGTCAGGAACTGGCCGGCGAGGCGCTCACATCGCCCAGCCTGACCCTCGCGCGGGGAACCGGCCTCACCGCCCGCGACCTGACCCGGGCCATCGCGGCGCTGATGCAGATTGCGCTGCCGGGCGCAACCGTCACCCTGCGCTAACTCAGGCCCGTTGCCGGCAATCCGCCGGTCGTACAATAGCGCCATGCGATCGCGCGCGCTGCCACGCTGGTCCATGCTGCTACTTCCCATCTGGCTGGCTTTCCTCGTTCGCGTGATCGGTTTGGGCGACCAAAGCCTCTGGTACGACGAAGGCTACACCGTCATGTTCGCCCGCAATGCCCCCATCACCATCCTCACACAATCGGCCCGGCTGGAATTGAACACGCCACTGCATTATCTGGCGCTGAGCGGGTGGATGATCGGAGCCGGCAGCAGCGAGTTCTCCGTCCGGCTGCTCTCCGTGTTTGCCGGCGTTGTCACAGTTGCGCTTGCCGCGCGCCTGGCGCAGCCCGATCGCGCACCGGCCTGGCGCGCTATGCCGGCGCAAGCTTCATCGTCGCCATGGCGCTGGCCCTGTGGCCGGCAAGCGTGGCCTTGTCACGCGAGACGCGCATGTACAACCTGGCCATCTGCCTGAGCGTGTTATCCGTTGCGCTGCTGTGGAGAGCGATGCAACAGCCGCGCTGCCGTTGGTGGTGGGCCTGGGCCGCGGCTACGGTTGGCGCATTCAGCGCGCACATGCTATGCGCATTCATCGCCGCCGGCCAGATGCTCGTGGTTGCGCTGTGGTGGTGGCGTCCCCCCCCGCCGCAACCCGCAGCCACTGATTGCCGCCAGCGCAGCAGGGGCGCTCATCGCTATGTGGGGCGTGTGGCTCATCAGCTTCGGCAGCCAGTACGGCACGACATACACCGACCGTCTCAACTACTGGGTCATGTTGCAAAAGAGCGCGCTGTCCATTTTCACGCCACAGCTTCCCCCCGATGATCAGGTCGATCTGCCGGCAACACTGGCTATGCTCATCTTCGTCGTCGCTGTGGCGCTCAACCAGGGGCGCGCGCGCAGTGATATTGATCGGCATCCTTTCCATCGCCGGTATCACGGGCTTGTCGTCGATCATCGGCAAGTTTGCCCCGCGCTATCCGCAGGTGGCGGACCCATTGATCGTCGCCGGCCTGGCTTTTGCCCGCCTGCCATCGCGCTCGCGTGGCGTGGCCGGCGCGCAGCGCGAGATGGTGTTGCCGGCGATGGTGGCGATCCTCGTGCCGGTGATCGTGGGCGTGCTGTTCGGCGTAGCCGGCGTCGTCGGCCTGCTCTCCGGCGCGATCTCGGCCGGCTTCCTGATAGCTGTGATGATGGCGAATGCCGGAGGCCAGTTGCCGGCAATCATCCAGCAGGCTTGCGCGCCGCAGAGAGCGACGCGCTGTCGCCTGGTGCCAAAAAGCAGGGCGATGGCTTTTGCCACCGCCCCGCCTTTTCGTCCGGCTTGCGTGTTTCGACGCTCGCTTCCTGCTTCGTCGCTGCGCTTACCTGCTGCAATGGCCGGGGCCAATCACGCCGTTGTTGTAGTCATCGAGCGTGCCGGCAGTGTTGATGAAGCTGTCGCGCAGCGCGCCCGTGATGCTGCTGCCGGGCGTGTAGTCGGCCAGCAACTGGGCAGCCAGCGCCAGTTCTGTCGTGATCGCCGACGTGTCCGCGCCGCTCAACTGATTCAGCACCGCCGCGATGTACTGGCGCGCCAGAATGTAGTAGGCGTTGCCGCCGGCCGATGGGGTCTGCAACACCTGATACCAGGTCTGGCCGCTGGAGAAGAAGGGCGAATCTTCGCCATCTGGCGTCACCAGCGCCCATGTGGCGTCATACGGCGCGGGGCCATAGTTGGAGTGAGTGCCCCAGTAGCCCTGCGTGCGCGAGCAGCCCTCGCTGCACGGCACGCTCACCGGAATGTCCCATCGATCAGAGCCGGTGACGCCGGTCGTGCTGGCGACAAAGGAGGCGACATTCTCGACAGTGTAGTTGCCGCATGCCTCATACGGGCCGATCCAGCGCGTGTAGGTGAAGCGGGCCGGCACGTTCGGAGCGCACACCGTGCCCAGGTCGCCGGCAAACGAGTCGCTCACCGAGGCGCACTTGTCGATCTCGGTGATGGCAGCCCGCGCGAAGTTGACCTCGGCCGTGCCGGAGAAGTCGCTCGTCCCGGCCGGCGTGCCATGGCCCTGCGCGTCATAGCTCATGTTCTGCGCAGTGGCAATGGCCGTGTTTACCCGGCTGTCGCCATTGGGCAGCGCCACAGCGTAGCTGCACCTGATCGTCCAGTTCGGGCCAAGTGTGTACGGCAGGGTCACTTGCACCGCGCCGGCCACACAGTTCGACACCGAGGCCATGATGTCGGGTGACACAATGTCGGACACGCTCAACAGGCGCACGGCAAACGGCGCCATGTTTGTCACCCGGATTGTGCCGGTCGCCATCCAACTGCTGTCCACGGGGCGAGCGTTGACATCGACCGTGTACGTCACCTGATACTGCTGGCCCACTGCCAGTGTCAGCTCAGACTGATCCGCAGACTTGTCGATCGTCCACTTGTGCTTGCGCTGCAGCGAGGTAAACACATCCTTGCGCACCTTCAGGCTCGCGCAGTTCACAGTAACCGAAGCCTCGGAGAACTGCCCGGTTTGCCGGATCGTGGCGCGGTTCTTGTGCGTAAAGTTACCCTGATCGCAGGTGAAGGTCTTCGGGTAGGTCTGCGAGCCAGAGCTATCGAACACCCACGTCATGCCATTGCTGTCATCCACATTGACAGAGTCATTCAACAGCAGCGGTGTGTTTGAAAGGGTAGCCACGGCGGCAGCAGTCGGCCCTGCCGGCGTGCCAACCGAGCCGACCAGGTTGGAGATGGCCACTGTGGCCGAGATCTGATAGGAGCCGCCGGCAACCCGAGCCGAGGCCGGCAGATCCACCTTGTACTCATAGCAGCCGGTGTCGCCGGGCCCAATCGCGTCGCTCGCGCCAAGCGGCACGTTCTGAGCGCCGATCACCTGCGAGAACCCCGGTCCGCCGAGCAACGTCGTCACAATGCTCAGCCCCTGAGTGGCCTCGGCGCCGGTATTGGTGACGCACACCTGGCCATCAATCCAGGAGATTTCGGTGCTCGGCTGTTTGGTCACAGCAACGGTGAACATGGACGTGCCGCTGTCTCCGCGCAGCAACTGCCAGGAGGCCGGCGTCACCGTCTTGCTGATCGTCCACTTGAAGTTCTGCTTCCACTGGCCGCGAGCCGTGGCATCTGCCGTGATCGTCGTCCCGTCCGAAGGCGCCGGCACTACCGCGGCAGCCGGCGCAGGCAGGCTCATGGCTACCGCAGCCGCCAGGCCCGCAACACACATACTCGCAATAATCCTGGGCATATACAGTCTCATGTTGTTCTTCATCCTAATTGCTTTGCTCAAAAACCCTACACTTAACCCGTCCGACCTGAGGCGCCCGGCCGGCAATTTGCCGATTTGCTGGTTATGCTCTGCCAATATCCTCCCTTAATGGCTATCTCGCATGACCACGTGAATCGCATCGCCACAGGCCGGACCCTCCCAGCCTTCAGATACGATGCTCAGGAGAGCACTCAGGGACATTCTAAGGAGAGGATCAGGCAATATCAACTCGGACTTTACCGAGGAAATGCAAGTTGGCGCCCGAGGCATACACACTGGGAATTGGCGCTATGCGAACTGCATCAAACGACAAAAAAGGAGGGAGCCAGGCGCACGGTCACTGGGTAAGAGTGCTGGGGGGAGGGACACTCTTACGGGGTGCAGTGAACCAAACCCAACTCCCGGACCGGATTGTAGCACATTCCCGCGTCAACGCAAGCGGGAAAACGCGGCCAGCGCCCGGCACAGCGCAGCCAGTCCGCCGGCCAGCGCGTCGGGGCGTGTCAGGCAAGAGATCATCACATGGCCGGCGTGATGCGCCTCCGCCCCGTAGTAATAGCCGGGATGCGCCAGCACGCCCGCGTCGAGCAGATCAATCACCAGTTGCTCTTCATCCTCGCAATCGAGCACCCGTGGGAAAAGGTAATACCCGCCATCCGGGCGAGTAACCTCAAGCCGGGGGCAGGCAGACAATGCCGCCACCGCAAGGTCGAGATTCGCGCGAAGGCGTCGCCGCATCTCATCGACAAATGGCATACCGCGCTCGAACAGCACCGGCAGCATGGTCTGAACCAGCGTGCTCGCGCCCAGGAAGGTGTCGTTCAGCATCTCCAGTCGCTCGGCGTACTGCGCGCCGGCGCGCTCGCTCAACACGATCCAGCCCAGCTTCAGATCGGGCAACGCAAACATCTTGGAAATGCCGTTCAACGTGAACACCGCCCGGTCCGGGTGCAGCGCGCCCAGAAACGGCACAATCGGCGCGCGATACGGAAACTCGGCGAACACTTCGTCGCAGATGATGGGCAGATCGAGCGCGTCGAAGACGGGCTGGCGCTCCTGCACGACCATGCCGGTGGGGTTGTGCGGAGAAACGATCAACACGGCGCGCGTGCGCTCATCCGCCTGGTCGCGCAGGCTATCCGAGTCGATCTGCCATCCTCGTGCTTCGTCCAGACGATAGGGGCGCAACGCGACGCGATGGATCCCCGCGAGATATTCGAACAGCGGGTAGCTCACATCGGGGGCCAGCACGTTGTCGCCCGGCTCGCACAATAACGCGAACAACAGGCTGTACGCCTCGCTGGTGCTGGCCGTGACGAACACGCGATCGGGATCATGCGGCAGGCCTGGCGCCCGCCGGCTCGCATAGTAGCGCGCAATGGCTTCGCGCGCCGTTAACAGGCCGCGCGGGTCGGGATCGTAGCGCCGGCCGGCCCAGTACTGCTCTGCGGCATCGCGCAGAATATCCGCCGGAAAAAGCAAACCCTGATGCGTGGGATTGCTGCTGGTCAAATCGATGTAGCCGCGCTGCGCGGCCCGCCGGCGAGCCAGCTCGATGCGGTTGGCGGACAGATCGGCTCCAGCCAGAAAACCGCTCATAGCAGCGAAAGAACTCCTGCCCCGGCGCGCAATATCAGCAAACCGGCCAGCAAAACCGCTGCCAGACGAATTGTTTGCGCACTTGAAACACATATTGATCCGAGCCGTACTCCCGGATCGTCCACTCTTTCAGGCGCGCAAGACAGTCAGAGAAAACTGCATCCGGCAACTGCCAGGTCGATGACCAGATACGCTGTTCCACTGCGTCGAGTTCCTGGCGCAGCGTGCGCGTTTCCACGCGCTGCCCAACCACCCATTCGGTGAGTTCGGCGCCTTGTTCACGCAGAGCAGTCTGTATTTCGTCAAACCGATCATGCGAGTGGCCGGTTGTCACACGGAACGCACTCACGATGTCTGCCCAGGCGTCGCGCAGGCGACTGGAAGGGGAGTCAGGATGGCGCCAGTCGTAGCCATTCATCAGGCTGCCGCCCGGCTTCAACACGCGCCGGATTTCGCGCAACACAGCGCGCCAGTTGCTCACCAGGTGGAACACATGCACGACAATCACAGCGTCGAAGATGGCATCCCGCAGGGGCAGCGCCAGCGCGTCGGCCTGGGCAAGGTCGGGCCGGCGCGCGCCGGGTGGGAGCTGTTCGATCAGCCGGCGCATCATGCGAGCCGAGAGATCGATGCCGGTGACGCGGAGTCCCTGCGCCAGCAGAGGCCGGGCAATGCGGCCAGTGCCGATGCCGGCCTCCAGCAGGCGCGCATCGCGGCCAAACACATCCGCAACCACCTGCGCCAGAGCCGACAACACCTCTGGCGGCAATCCGCGCGTTTGATCGTAGAAGTCGGCTGCGCGATCGAACGAGATTGATTCCACAGCTCCTATTCAACCACAGGCGGTTGCCCGCGCAAAGGCGCTGTGACAGGCGCGGACTGCGGCGCAGTGCGTTACACTTGCCTCTACTCGTTCATGAGCACACCAGCCATCACTCACCGGCGCTCGCATCACCGCAGACCGTCGCGCACGCGCCTTCCCGCCCGGCGTCCAGCCATCGCTCTGTGGATCAGCGTTGCCGTCATTCTGCTCGCGTTTGCCCTGCGCATCGCCAACATTCGCGCAGCCGGCGACGGCAACCCCTACTACGCGGCCACCGTGCAGAGCATGTTGCTCTCGCCGGCCAATCTGTTCTACGCCGCTGCCGAGCCGGGCGGTTCAGTAAGCGTTGACAAGCCGCCGCTGGGATTCTGGATTCAGGCGCTTTCGGTGACGCTGCTGGGACGAAGCGGTTTTGCGGTGATCTGGCCGCAGATCATGGCCGGCGTTTTGAGCGTGGCAATCGCAATCCGGCTGACGCGCAAGCACTTCGGCGCTGGCGCGGGGTTGATGGCCGGCGTCGCGCTGGCTGTGCTGCCGGTGAGCGTGGCCGTCGATCGCAACAACACCATCGACAGTCTGCTCATCCTGGCGCTGCTGCTGGCCGCCTGGTGCTTTCTCGGCGCTGTTGCGCGCGCGCAAACGCGCTGGCCATGGCTCGTCGCCGGCGCGCTGTGCATCGGCGTGGCGTTCAACATCAAGATGTTGCAGGCGTTGTTGCCCGTGCCGGCTTTCTTCGCCCTGTACTTCCTGGGCAACCCGGCGCGCTGGCCGCGCAAGCTGATCGCGCTGGCGGCTGTCACCGTGATCGCCGGCGCTGTCTCGCTCTCCTGGGCCGCCCTGGTCGATGCCACCCCGCCGGAAAGCCGGCCCTACGTCGGCAGCAGCATGACCAACTCGGCGATGGAGTTGATCACCGGTCACAACGGCCTGGCGCGCCTGTTTGGGCCGATGAACGCGCCGGCGCATGGGCCAACTCCCGCTATGCCGCCCGGCCCAGACGGGCCACCTGTCCCGCCCCCCGGCGGACTACCGCCGGAACTCGACGCCGGCCGGCCCGGCCTGCTGCGCTTCTTCAGGTTGCCGTTGATGAAAGAGATCACCTGGCTGTTGCCGTTTGCATTCGTGGGGCTGGGGCTGCTGGTGTGGCGCGGCCGGCGCAGCGATGGCCGCTGGTTGCCGCTTTCAACGCGCCATCAGGCAGCCGTTTTGTGGGGCGGCTGGCTGGTGGCGGGATGGCTCTTCTTCAGCCTGGCCGGCTTCATCCATGCCTACTATGTCGCCATGATTGCGCCGCCGCTGGCCGTGCTGGTCGGGGCCGGCGTGGCGGAACTGTGGCGTGTGTATTGGGAACAGGGCTGGCCCGGCTGGCTGATCGTGGAAATCGCCGCCGCGCTCACACTGATTGCGCAGTGGAGCATTCTCGTTCAAATATCGTCGTTGCCGCTGGCATGGCTGGCGGCGCTGGTCGTGTTCATGGTCAGCATCGGCCTGCTGGCGCTGGGTGTGTGGCAGCCCAACCGCGCGCCGACAAAGTGGCAGCGCCGGGCGCTGGCCGGCGTGGCAGTCTCGGTGCTGCTCATGCCGGCTGCGTGGGCCATACTCACCGCCGCCGATCCCTGGCCCGACGTGCGCCTGCCTTCAGCCTGGGCCGGCGACACGGACTTTGGCGAAACCCGGCGCGCGCTGGCGCAGGGGCCGATCGGTTACGCCAACCCTGTGCTGCTGTTGCTCTATCTGGAGCCGCGCACCTTCGATGTGGACTACGTGCTGGCCGTGCCCGACGCCAATGCCGGCGCGAACTTCGTGCTGGGAACGCGCCGGCCGGTGTTGTACATCGGCGGTTTTCCGGGCAGCGACCCGATCGTCGGCGCCGAAGACTTGAAACAGATGGTCAGCGCCGGAAGACTGCGCTACGTGTGGGACGCCGGCGAGCGGCTGCGACTGCTCAAACCCGACATCGCGGCGTGGCTGGATGAAGCGTGCGCGATTGTGCCGGTGGAAGAATTGAAACAGGCCGGCGCGCCCGACACGCCCGGCTCGCCTTTGTACGAATGCCGGTGATTGCGCTCTGACAATTCACAACACGGGATAAAAGCGCGTATGGCAAACACTGCCGCTGATCGTGATCAAGAATACCTGCAAGTGCTGCTAAAGCGGATTCAGATATGCCGGCAATATCGGCCCAGATTTGGCCTGGGACAGGCTACAGGATTGTCGCTTAAGCAATTCCAGCATCTCTATCAGTCAGACGCCTTCTACGAGTGGTTTGGTCTCGACAACCCGCTGATGTATGCTGCGCACAAGGCTGCCGGCGGCATTACGTCTGTGTATCGCCAGATTGGAACCGGTTGTGAAGA
The DNA here is from genome assembly GCA_937927775.1 of uncultured Anaerolineae bacterium. Lineage (GTDB taxonomy): Bacteria > Chloroflexota > Anaerolineae > J036 > Brachytrichaceae > Roseilinea. The sequence goes on from CALBEF010000113.1 coordinate 14,220, forward strand.
GGTTTTCCGCCAAATCATCCAGGACCATCTCGGACTTGCGCCGGATCAGGTCAGATGGAGCTACACAGCAGAGTATCAGGGCAGAACGCGGAAACTGGCGCTGGATGGCAGAATCACACTGACAGACGTGACAAATCGGCAAACGCGTGTCGAAATGCAAAACTGGCTGCGGAAAGCCTGCGCAGTAATAGGCGTGGCAGACGAAATTGCAGGCGTTCTCAAAGGCGCCGTATTCGAGGTGCGTCAAGGATACAAGAGCAAGGATTCCAAGCGCCAGAATGCCGACATCGCCAATGCTGCCACAGCTTATGCGCAGGGATACCTGCCCGTGGTTGTGATGCTGTCCAGCCAGATCGACAACGACATCGCTATTCGATACCAGCACGAGAAATGGTTGCTCCTGCGAGGGGTGTTGCATGGCACACCCTGGGAATCGACCTATGCGTTCTGTCGTGAGATTCTCGGCTACGATCTGGCTCGATTCTTCCAGACTTACTCGCCGGCAATCAAGGCCAATGTTGAAGATGTTCTCAGAGTGTTGTTGACCGCAGATGAATAACCGCAGAGCAGAACTGACTTTCAAACCTAATCTTCGCCTGGGCCGGCACGGCTGGTTGCGCCTCACGCCAGCCTATTCTGTCAAAGTGGTCAACGACTTCCTCGATCAGCGCCCGGAAGTCAGATGGGTTCTGGAGCCGTTTTGCGGCACCGGCACGACCCCCCTGGTTTGCGCTCAGCGAGGCATTGCCTGTGACGCGCTTGAGATCAATCCATTTCTGGTCTGGCTGGCCCGCGCAAAGACGGCAAACTACCCGATCGCCGAACTGAAGACAACTCACAGCATCGCAAGTGACGCGGCGCGCTGCGCCGAAGCAACATGCCGGACAGATGTGTGGACACCGCCAATAGCGAACATTGAGCGGTGGTGGCGAGAAGACAGACTGCTTTTCCTGGCCCGACTGCGCCAGTCGATTCTGGACCGTTGTCCAACCGAATCCAAAACCTATGATTTGTTGATGGTGGCGTTTTGCCGGCTGCTCATCGAGTGCTCAAACGCCGCCTTCAATCATCAGAGCATGTCGTTCAAGCAGGAACAGGCCGGCTTGTTCAATTCACAGGAATCAAGCATGTTGGCGCGCCGCTACGCGCAGATTGCTGATGAGATCATCAGTTCAGCGGGGGAACCTATTCCTGGCCACGCCCGGATTGAGCGCGGGGATGCGAGACAGACGCCAGCCGGCAACGCGCCATACGACGCCATCATTACCTCGCCGCCCTACCCCAACCGAATGAGCTATATCCGCGAACTGCGCCCCTATATGTACTGGATGGAATTTCTCAGCGAGGCGCGCGAGGCAGCCGAGCTTGACTGGCAGGCGATTGGGGGCACATGGGGAGCCGCAACCAGCCGGCTTCAGACATGGACGCCGAACGGAGCGTCTATTTCCATCGATGGATTCGACGACATGATCCGGCGCATCGCGCGCCACAGCGCGCTGCTGGCAAACTACGTTCACAAATACTTTGTGGACATCTCGCGGCACCTTGCCAGCGCGCGGGACGCGCTGGCTCCGGGCGCAAGCGTTTTCTACGTGGTGGGCAACTCAAAGTTCTACGACACACTTGTGCCGGTGGAGACGCTTTACGCAGAGATTCTGGAGCGCCTGGGGTTTGTCAACGTTGCCATCACTCCCCTGCGCAAGCGCAACTCCAAAAAAGAACTGCTCGAATTTGCGGTAAGCGGTCGCAAGCCTGTGTAGCCTATTGCCCTGCGCCGGCTTTCTGTTGCGCCTCGATCAGATCATCGTAGGTGAACGGGCTGGGCGGCGTCTTGCCGTAGATCAGCACCGGCGTGCCCGGCTCGGCCCAGCGGTAGATGAAGTCGCTGTCCTCGATGCCCAGCACCACGCAGCCAAAAGACACCGGCGTGCCCAGATGGCCGGCCCACAGCCGGCGCCCGCCGCTCAGCACCGGCAGCGCATGAATGCCGTTCGTCAGACTCTCGCCCGGCTCGCCAATGTCATAGATGCTCAGCCAGTTCGGCATCTTGACGCGGGCCAGCTTGTTGTATGCCTCGTCCACGCGCTCCAGCACCTGAAACACGCCCGTCAGCGTGCGCCACTTCGGAATGCCCGACGAGATCGTGGCCGACAACGCCAGCGTCGCGCCGTCCCAGGCCCACAACGTCTGCGCCGTCAGATCAATTTCGATGCGCTTCAAATTGGTGGGCGTGATCGGCAACGGCATCATGATGCCCTGATGAGGAATCGTGATCGACTGGCCGACGGAGAAGCCGGCCTGCCAGATGCCGGGGTTGGCCGAGAGCAGACGCGCCACCGGAATGCCGAAGCGATCGCCCAGCGATTCAAACGTGTCCGCCGGCTGAATAATATGGCGATGCTCGCCGTGCAACGCGATCAGCCACAGCCCCGGCTCGCGGCGCTGGAACGCGACGTGGATCATGTCCGCTGCTTCGTCCAGCCTCAGTTCGGCGCGCGCCTCTGCGCCGCCGGGCAACTCAGCCGGCAGCCCGGCCACAAACGCGCGCACACCCTCTGCATCCCAGCGCGCCACCCATTGGCCGGCGTCGCGTTCTGCGCGCACCCAGCGCACCCGCTCCTGCGGCGTGACCGGGCGCGTGATCCAGCCACCTGCCCACCACAGATGGAGGTCGAACGGGCGTTGCAGCCAGTCGTTCAACTGATTGACTGCGCCGGAAACATCGGTGATGGCCGGCGCAATCTCGCGCGTGATCACCGGCGCCGGCTGCTGCGTCATCGCCAGGGCAAACACATTGCGCAAGGTGGCGTCAATGTCCAACTCGCGGCCTGGCGTCGCCGGCACAGCAACGGCCAGGCCCTGCTCAGCATCGATCTCCACACGCGCGTCACGCGGGGCAATGTGCACATCCGCCTTGTAGCTCTGCAAAAAACCGCGCGCGGCCTGCGTGTCGAAGGTGAATGCGACGGCCACAGACTGGCGATTTTGCCAATCCTGCAACCGCTGGTCAGGCCGGCCTGCCCGGCCAATGTTAAAAGCCTGCCGGGTTGCCTCGTCAGCCCTGACCCGGATGCCGATCTCACGCCACGGGGCAAACCACTTGTCTTCGCCAAACTGGAATGTAACCAGGTTCTGGGCCTCGTAGCGCCGTTGCACGCGGCTGGCGGCCTCGGCGGGCGTGAGATTGCCCACCTCCACGTTGCCGATAACGATGCCGGGATAGATGCGGGTTGCATACTCGCGCTCGAACAGCAGCCACGCCGCCACGACTGACACAGCCAGCAGCGCAATCAGCGACAGCGGCGCGAGGATCAACCAGCGCGCGCACCCGCGCCGGCCCGTCCGCGCCGGCCGCTGATTCGCAATCCCGAATCGGTCAGCCATGTCCGCCTGATTGTACTCGCGGGCGATATCCCTGCTCATCCAGCGCAAAGCATGACCGCTGCCTCTCTCTTCTTACGGGGCGAACACAGGGCGCATCTCGCGCGCAGCGCACCCCCACTCCAGCTCGCCGAGACTATGCGTCAATCATCCCGGCAGACGCTTCTGGCTTCGCCGAGAAACGAGATAGCCAATCCCACCGGCAACAACCGAGATGCCGATCAGTGAGCTAAACATGGTCAATACCGTCTCCTGAAAGCCAAGATACAGGTAATACTGAGTGACATAGATGCCGGTAAGCCATTCGAGCAAAGCGCCGGCTGCGCCGGCCGCAAACCACACCGGCAGCGACCAGTTGGCGTATCGCGCAAAACCAAACACCACCTCCGGCCCCAACCCTTCAAGCAAACCAACGAAGGCCACCATATTGAACACACTGAATTCATACACGTAGCGACCGTCAACGGACTGCCCCAGGAATTGACCGTGCGGCAAAGGGCCTGGCGTCACTGCGTACACATGCGTATAAGCTTCTCCCATCACGTCAATCGGATAGCCGCCGAGAAGTGACTGAGCAAACAGCACTTCGAGCAACGCCGCTAACGTCTCTGTGAAGAGGCAAGCCCCCGGCTTGCGCACCAGGGCCATACCGATAAAGCCAGCCAGGAACCAGATGCCGTTGATAAGGCTGCTAACCCACAACGGCAGGCGAAGCTGGCCGAGCAGAAAATCGTAGAGGAAGTCCCAGGCAATGAACACCCAGGCAAAGACAAATGCAACGAGAAGCATGATCAGAAGATCTCGTCGCGTCCAGTTGAATGACATAGGCTTTCAGTTCTCCTTCACAAAGAACGCTGAGCCATTGCTGGCGCAGCCGGCTGACACATAGCCGGAAAGCCGCGCAAACGGGGGAGGAGACTGCCGGCGCTGCGCAGAAACGCGCAATGCGAACAGTGGAATGAAGGACGCGCCGCAACATGCTTCCGCATCTCCTTACGCTGGCATGACCCAGGTCAAGTTCAATGGGTCGGCGTCGGAATGGACACCCTCTCAGCCCGCGTCCGCGGACTCCCCGGCAACACGAGGATTATATATCGTGCCAGACGCAGGGCGCGCATTTCCCAGCAGGGGCAAATTCCCCGGCAGAGAGTGTTGCGCGCAGTGGGTATGCCTGCAGGGCAAGCCGCCGGGCTTGCCCTGCTTTGCAGGCCAATTGGCACACCGGAGAATGCGGGAGGCATTTCCCAGCAGGGGCAATCCGAGCCTTTGCGCGCGCCCGCTGCGCGCGCTCGTTGCGCGGGATAAATCCGCGCGCGACACGTCGTCATTCCCGCGCAAGCGGGAATCCAAGCGCGGGATAAAACAGGGGCAGTGCGCGGGCATGACGGCGCTGCGCTTCAACTCCCCACACACGCCCACAGACTTTGCAAAAGCCGGGCAACATGCCCCCACAGAGAAATACACCCGACGCAGGGCGCGCTTCAAGCTTCAAGGCATGACAGCGCGGGAATCTGCGCAGCAATAGAAAACCGCAGATTGTGTCAGCGCACCTGGCCGGCTCGCTGTCGCCGGCTGGCGATTCGTAGTCGCGCAGACATGATCTACCCCCAGCGCATCACCATGCCAACAACACGGCCGCGCACAGCGCCGCCCGCTCCGGCAGGCTGCTGAGCACGACGTGTTCGTGCAGCGCGTGCGCCCCATCCCCCACTGCGCCGAAGCCGTCAAGCGTCGGCACACCAAGCGCAGCGGTGAAGGATGCGTCGCTGCCGCCGCCGCTCGGCCCGTGGGTCAGTTCGAGGCCAATCCTGCCAGCGATATCCCGCACGCGCTCGAATGTGGCGATGCGCCCGGCATCGCACTCCATCGGCGGGCGGTTCAATTCGCCGCTGACCTCCAGCGACGAGCCGGCCAGCGCCGGCGTCAACCCCAGCAATACGCGCCGCACCCACTCGCCATCTTCAACCCGGCTGACGCGCGTATCGACTTCCAGCTCCGCGTAGTCGGGGACGACATTCGTCACGCCGCCGCCCCGGATTGCGCCGACGCTGAAGGTCACGCCGCGCTCGTAATCCGTCAGCGCCTGCAACTTCAACACCTGATGGGCAAGCTCCTGAATGGCGTTGATGCCCAGCGCATGGGCCGCCCCTGCGTGCGACGCCTTGCCGCGCGCCGCCACCTTAAACAGGCCGGTGCCCTTGCGCGAGGATTTCAGGCCGCCATCGGGCAGCGCCGGCTCCATCACCATCGCCAGAACCGCGTCGCGGGCGGTGTCCTCGATCAGCCTGCGCGAGGTGTGACTGCCCGTCTCCTCGTCCGAGGTGAACACCAGGCGCATCTCGCGCGCCGGCCAGCAGCCGGTTGCCCGCAGCGCGCGCAACGCGTACAGCGCGATCACATGGCTGGCTTTCATGTCGTTGGCGCCCGGGCCATACAACCGACCATCCACCAGCCGCACCGGGCGCTGCGCCAGCGTGCCGGCCGGATAGACCGTGTCCATGTGCAGATACAGGCTGATCGGCGATCCGCCTCCGGCGTTGAAGACGCCCACCACATGATCGCCGGCGTCTGTCTGCCGGTCGATATGGATATCCGCGCCCAGGTCGCCCAACGCCGAGGCGATCAGGCGCCCCACCGCATCAACGCCGGCCTTGTCCTCGGTGTGCGACTCGATGTTAACCAGATCAGACAACAAGTCCGTCATGCCCGGCAACTGCGTCTGAAGATATGCCATCAGGTCTTGCATGAGATCACCACTCACCACTCAGCACTTGCCACTCAGCCCTCATCATTCGCACGGCTCCTGCTTCAGCCGCGACATGAGGGTGCGATAGAAGTACGCAGGCGGTTGCACGCGCGCAAAGCGCGCCAGATGCTCGCTGGCGCGGACGGTGACAGTATCGCCGTCGTTAAGCACCATTTCGCTCTGACCATCGGCAGTCAGAATGGCCTGGTGATCGGTGCGCACGACCATCTCGACCAGCGAGCCTTGTGAAAGCACTACGGCACGGTCGAGACTGAGATGCGGCGCGATCGGCACCAGCACAATGTTCCTCAGTTGCGGCGGGAGAATCGGCCCGCCGGCCGCCAGCGCATAGGCCGTGCTGCCAGTCGCTGTGGCCACGATCAGCCCGTCGCAGGCATAGGTCGTCAACAGGCCGCCGTCCACGTGCGCGCGGATGCGCACCATGCGCGCCAGCGTTCCCCGGCTGATGACAATATCGTTCAGCGCGTCGCGCGGATCGAGCGTCTCCGGCTCGCCGGCCTGCCCGTTGCGGCTGACGCGGGCCGTCAGCATCATACGCGCCTCGACCCAGTAATCGCCACGCACGATGCGCGGCAGGGCCTCGCGCCAGGTGTCGGGCCGCATCTCGGACAGAAAACCAAGCCGGCCCATGTTGACCGACACGACCAGGGCGCCGTGCGGAGCCGCCACACGCGCAGCGCGCAGCGTGCTGCCATCACCGCCCAGCACCACCAGAAGCGCCGCCTCGGCGGCGACAGCCTGCACGGCCGGCGTGTCCCAGGTGCTGGCGCGATAAACGGCCACCCCCCAATGCTGCAGAGCGGCCTGAATGTCATCGGCGACCTCGCCGGTGCGGGCGATCTTGGGGTGATCCAGAACCGCGACCGACCGGATGGCCGGCTGATCGATCTCGTTGTGCATAGACCTACGCCGCAGTCGCGGCGTCCTGTGAAGACAGCGTCTGGATGGCCCACACGCCAAACGCTTCGCGGCTCAGGGTCTGTTGCGCGCTGTGCGCCAGATCGCGCAGCGTCACGGAGCCGGCGGCCAGTTCATCCGGCCCGATCACAGCAACGTAGGCGCAGCCGTAGCGATCCGCATCACGGAACTGGGCCTTCAAGCTGCGGCCGTCAAAAGCGATACGCGCGCCGATGCCGCGCAGGCGCAAATTGGAGGCCAATGCAACTGCCGCCTGTTTGGCAGCGTCGCCCTGATAGGCCACGAACAGGCGCGGCTGCGGCAGGGCCGGCGCGCCAACGCCTTGTTCCTCGATGACGTGGACAATGCGCTCGATGCCGGCGGCGAACCCCACGCCAGGCGTGGGCGGCCCGCCCAGCAACTCGATCAGGCCATCATAGCGGCCGCCGCCGCACAAGGCCGCCTGCGCGCCCAGTCCCTCGCCCCACAGCTCGAACACGGTTTTGGTGTAGTAGTCCAGGCCGCGCACCAGTTTGTGATTGAGGGTGTATGGAACGCCCAGCGCATCGAGATAGCCCAGCAACTCGTTAAAGTGCGCGCGGCATTCGTCGTTCAGGTAGTCCAGGATGCGCGGCGCATCGGCAAGATAGGGCAGCGTTTCGCGCTCTTTGCTGTCGAGCACGCGCAACGGATTGCGTTGCAGCCGGTCGCGGTCGGTCGGCGCAAGCTTCCCGGCATACGGGGCAAGATAAGCCTTCAGCGCCTCGATGTAGCGCGGCTTGCATTCCGGGTCGCCGGTGCTGTTGATCTGGAAATTAAGATTCTTAAAACCCAGCTCCCTGTGCAAGGTGTACGCCACCAGCAAAATCTCCAGATCTGCGACGGGATCGGGGCTGCCGATGATTTCGGCGTTGAACTGGTTGAATTGCCGATAGCGCAGCTTCTGGGGCCGCTCGCGCCGGAAGATGGGGCCGAGCGAGTACAGCTTCTGCGGCTGGGGCCGGGAGGACAGGCCGTTCTCGATGTAAGCGCGCATGACGCCGGCGGTGAACTCGGGGCGCAGGGTGAGCGATTCGCCCTGCTCGCCGTCTCGGCCGCGATCCATGAACGAATACATCTCTTTCGAAACGATATCCGTGTCTTCGCCCACACCACGGGCGAACAAAGCAGTCGCCTCGAGAACGGGGGTGTCGATCTTCGCAAAGCCGAAACGCCGGGCGATGGACACGGCAGCGCCTGTGACATGCGACCACAGGGCCTCCTTCTCCGGGAGGATGTCCTGCATTCCTTTGACGCTCTTGAATCTGGGCATGGGAGGGGGATGTGTTGCGTATTGCGTATTGCGTATTGCGTATTGCGTGTTGCGTATTGCGTGTTGCGTATTGCGTGTTGCGTGTTGCGTGTTGCGTGTTGCGTGTTGCGTATTGCGTGTTGGGTGTTGGGCGTTGGGTGTCAGGCCGGCTCGTCGGGGTAATCCTGCCAGAGCCAGCGCGGATCGAGCGCATAGCCTTTCAGCACGGCTGAGTGATAGACGCCGTCTTCCGACACATCGGCTTCGTGATAGCGGTTGTCTTTCTGAAGCCGGAAGAAAACGGCCTCCTGCTCGTCCACGTCGATGATCCAGTATTCCGGGATGCCGGCCGACTGATAGTCGTTGAACTTGTCGACGCGATCGCGGTAGCGCGTGCGCGCATCGGCGATCTCGACCGCAATTGTGACGCCGTGGCTGTTGACGTAGTTCTCCTGGATGGTCTCCACGAACGCATTGGGGACAAACAGCAAGTCCGGCTCGCGGCCGCGCTGCATCTCCTCCGGCATGCGGATGGCAAACGGTCCCGGAATGACGATGCCGATCTGGTTCAACTCAGCGTACTCGCTCAGGTGTTGCATCAGAAAGGACTGCACCCGGCGCTGCGCGGGCGACAATGAAGGCAACAGATCGAGCGCCCCATCGATCCATTCCCACGACTGGCTCTGGTCGTGCTGAGCATATTGGTGAAAGGCGACGCGCATCATCAATTTTTCCGCCTCCTGAACGTTGGCCCAAGTGTAACCTCAGACCTGCAGGGCAAGCTCGCCCGCTGCGCCGTTTATGGCTTCAGCAGGATCAGGCCGGTGTTGGCCGACATGGTCACTTTCTGCACCACATCGCCCGACAGGGTGCGATATTCACCGCCCAACTCGATTTCCTGCGCCTTGCTGGTCGGGTTGACCAGCACGATGCCATTGGCGAACACACGACGGTAAACGTCGTTGTCCAGTTTGGTGTAAGCCTCCAGCGGCGCGCCGATCGGCGCCGACAACACCGGATCGGCGGCGAATTCCAGGCTGCCGGCCGGGTCGAACTGAAAATAGGTGCGCGGGCCGTTCTTGCCCATCAGGTACGAAGCCACGCTGTAGTTCAGCCATTGCCGCAGGGTGTCAGCGGCAACATCAGTGGCATCAAAGGCTGTCGTGAGCAACACAATCCTGCCATCGCGCGAAATGGACGCCAGATAGTCCACATCGCGCTTCCAGTTGGCTTCGGACTTGAACTCCAGCGTCCCGCTGTAGGGCGCGCGGAGGAACTGGGTAATGTGAACGCCGTCGGCCAGACTGGCCAGCTCCTGCGCTTCAGACACGCGGGCATTGAAGGCGACGCCATCCTCCCAGGCATAGCCGCCCACGATGATGAGCTTGTCCAGCAAAGCGGCGCGAATCGAGCGTAGCAGCCCTTCCACCGCGTCGCGGCGTTGCTGCTCGGTGAACGCCGTAGTGCCGGTGTACACCGGCGGCGTCGCGGATCGAATCAGGCCGGCGCCAACCCCCTCCAGCACAATGCCATCGTACCCCTGGTCATAGACCAGCCGGCGCGCGTCGTCGGCCAGTTGCTGCCTGATCTCCTCATTGCGGATGTTCAACAGCGGCGCGCCGTTCGGCGCCAGCGCCATTTTCCTGTTTTTGTCATAGAGCAGCCAGTCGGGGTGTTCCTCGGCCACCTGCGCGGCCAATTCTGCATAGCCATAGTAGACCTGTCGCCCGGTGAGCGTCACCAGCGCCAGATTGGTGTTGCGCAGATCGAAACCGACCGGCCCCTGAACCAGATCGACCACGCCGGTGAAGGTCTGCGTGGATGTGATGCGGCTGCTCCACAGGCCGATGGCGGCAGTGCTGTCAATGGGGCTGCGCTTCGGAGCAACTGTCGGCGGGGGTAGCGTCGGCTCGACCGTCGGCTCGGGTGTGGGCGTAGCTGTCGCTTCGGGCAATGGCGCCGCCGTCACAAAGGCCACCGGCGACGGGAAAGCGCTTTCGGCCGGCGCGCTTTGCGGCAACCCTTCGCAGCCGGCCATCAGCGCCGCCAGGCCTACCAGCGCCAGGAGATGGGCTGCCCGGTTTTGGATTTTGGATTTTGGATTTTGGATTGCCAAAGCCGGACTCTGGGAACACGACATCGGTTGTCTGTTGTCTGTGATCTGTCCTCTGTGATCCGTAGTCTACGCTACACCCCGAACACGTCCTTCAGCTTGTCGAAAAAGCCTTTCTCCTGTTGCGGCGTGACATCCTTGCCCATCGTCTTCGACAGCTCGGTGAACAGCCGGCGTTGTTCTGCCGTCAACGATTGCGGAATGTTCACCGATACGACGACGATCTGATCGCCGCGCGTGTTGCGCCGCAAGTGAGGCACTCCCCTGCCCTTGATGCGGAACACGCTGCCGCTCTGGGTGCCGGGCGGGATGATCAGCTTCTCCGAACCGTCAACAGTCGGCACTTCCAGTTCGTCGCCCAGCGCGGCCTGCGCAACATTGACCCCGACTTCGACCACGATGTCCTGGTCTTTGCGGCGGAAGTAAGGATGCGGCGCAACCGAGATGACGACATACAGGTTGCCGGGCGGGCCGCCATTGACGCCCGGCTCACCTTCGCCGTTCAGCCGGATCTGGGTGTCGTTGTCCACGCCGGCCGGCACATTGACGGCAAGCGTGCGCGTGACGCGCACCTGCTTGCGACCCCCGCATTGTTTGCAGGGCACGGCGATGACCTCGCCCGTGCCGTTGCAGGTCGGGCAGGTCGTGACGCTGACAAACGAGCCGAGGATGCTTTGTTGCATGCGGCGGACTTCGCCGGTGCCGTTGCACGTGCGACAGCGCGACGGGCTGGTGCCCGGCTCCGCGCCGCTGCCATTACAGCGAGGACAAGTCTCGTTGCGAACGACCTCGATCTCTTTTTCAGCGCCGAAGACGGCTTCCAGAAACTCCAGGCGCAGGTCATAGCGCAGATCGGCGCCCCGGCGCGGGCTGCGCCGCTGGGCGCTGCTCTGACGGGTGAACCCGCCAAAGAACTCGCTGAAGATGTCGTTGATGTCGCCAAAGCCGCCGAAGTCGCCGGGGCCAAACCCGCCGCGCCCGGCGTGACCATAGCGATCGTAGGCGGCGCGCTTCTGGTCGTCGCTCAGGACTTCGTAGGCTTCGTTGATCTCCTTGAACGTCGCCTCCGCGCCCTTTTCCTTGTTCACGTCCGGGTGATATTGGCGCGCCAGCTTGCGGAATGCCTTTTTGATCTCGTCGGGGCTTGCATCCCGGCCAACGCCAAGCACCTCGTAGTAATCACGCTTCTGAGTAGACATCTTCGTTTATGCCGCCATACGCGCCATGCGCAACACCAGACTCACCTACTTCGTCTCGCGGTATTCGCCCTCGACCACGTCGTCATCCGGCCCTTTGCCTGTCCCATCATTCGGAGGCGCCGCGCCATCGCCGGCCGGCCCGCCGGCGTTCGGCGCTGCCTGCTGATACATGCTGGCGCCGATCTGCGAAAACGTGTTCTTCAACGCATCCGACGCCTGGCGGATAGCGGTCACATCATCGCCGGTCAGCGCGCCGCGCAACGCGGCGATACGGGACTCCAGTTCGGATTTCTTGTCGGCCGGTATCTTGTCGCCGTTCTCGCGGATGAATTTCTCCGCCTGATAGGCCGCATTGTCTCCTTCGTTGCGCGCCTCCACTTTCTCGCGCCGGGCCTTGTCTTCCTCGGCGTGCGCCTGGCCTTCGCGCACCATGCGCTCGATCTCGTCTTTGGACAGGCCGGACGAGGGCTGGATGGTGATATGAGCAGACTTGCCGGTAGCCTTGTCGCTGGCCGAGACATTCAGGATGCCATTGGCGTCGATGTCGAACGTGACTTCGATCTGCGGCACGCCGCGCGGCGCCGGCGGGATGCCATCCAGGATGAACCGGCCCAGCGATTTATTGTCGGCGGCCATGGGCCGTTCGCCCTGCACCACGTGGATCTCTACGCTGGTTTGCATATCGCTGGCCGTGCTGAACACCTGACTCTTCCTGGTCGGGATGGTAGTGTTGCGCTCGATCAACGGGGTTGCCACACCGCCCAGTGTCTCGATGCTCAGCGTCAGAGGCGTCACGTCGAGCAGCAGCACGTCGCGCACCTCGCCGCCCAGCACGCCGGCCTGGATGGCGGCGCCCACTGCCACCACTTCATCCGGATTGACGGTGCGGTTTGGCTCCTTGTTGAACATGCGCTTGACGGCAGCCTGGATGGCCGGCATGCGCGTCATACCGCCCACCAGCACCACCTCGTGAACCTTGCCGGAGTCCACGCCAGCATCGCTCATGGCCTGCTTGCACGGCGCCATGGTGCGTTGAACCAGATCCTCGGTCAATTGTTCGAGTTTGGAGCGGGTGAGTTTCATCACCAGGTGCTTGGGGCCGGTGGCATCGGCAGTCAGGTACGGCAGGTTGATTTCGGTCTCCATCAGGGTGGACAACTCGACCTTCGCCTTCTCCGCCGCCTCGCGCAACCGCTGGAGCGCCTGGCGGTCGTTCCTGATGTCGATGCCGGTCTCGGCGCGGAAGGTCTCGATCAGGTGATTCATCACCCGCATGTCGAAGTCGTCGCCGCCGAGGAAGGTGTCGCCGTTTGTGGCCCTGACCTCGAACACGCCGTCGCCGACATCGAGAATGCTGACATCGAACGTGCCGCCGCCCAGGTCGTACACGACAATCGTCTCGTCTTTCTTGCGATCCAGACCATACGCCAGAGAAGAGGCGGTTGGCTCGTTGATGATGCGGAGAACCTCGAGGCCGGCGATCTTGCCGGCGTCCTTCGTGGCCTGGCGCTGGCTGTCGTTGAAGTAGGCCGGCACGGTGATGACTGCCTGGGTGATGGTCGTGCCCAGATACGCCTCGGCGTCAGCCTTGATCTTCTGCAGGATCATCGCGCTGATCTCCTGCGGCGAATACTCCTTGCCGCCCATCAGCACACGGCAGTCGCCGTTGGGCGCGGCCACAACCTTGTAGGGCACAACCTTCATCGCGCGTTGCACCTCCGGGTCGTTGAACTTGCGGCCCATGAAGCGCTTGATGGAAAAGATAGTGTTCTCTGGATTGACGATGGCCTGACGCTTGGCGACCTGCCCGACCATGCGCTCGCCGGTCTTCGGATTCACCGCCACCACCGAGGGGATCAGCCGCGAGCCTTCCACACTGGGGATGACTGTCGGCTCGCCGCCTTCCATCACCGCCACAACGCTGTTCGTTGTGCCAAGATCGATACCAATGATTTTGGATGCCATAGATTTGCTCTCGCTTGTATTGCGTATTGCGTATTGCGTATTGCGTATTGCGTATTGCGTATTGGGTGTTGCGTATTGCGTATTGGGCTATTTGGCGACGCGCACCAGCGCCGGCCGGATGACGCGGTCGCCCAACTTGTAGCCCTTCTGGATTTCCTCGATCACATGCCCGCTGTCGATTCCCTCGGCCTCATCCTGACTGATCGCCTCGTGAATGGTCGGATCGAAGGCAGCATTTGGCGTCACCTCAATCGGCTTGACGCCCTCCGACTCGAGCACGAGCTGCATCTTGCGGTGGATCAGCAGAACGCCATCGATCCAGGTCAGGCCCTGCAGGTTGTGCGGCAGGGTTCTGGCAGCGCGCTCGAAATCGTCGAGCACCGGCAGGATTTTGCCGACGAAACCGCCAATCGCAAACTGGCGCAGGCTGGCATTGTCCGCTTCCTGGCGCTTTTTGTAATTGGCAAATTCGGCCCGGGCGCGCTGCCAGCCGTCCAGGTATTCTTTGGCTTTGGCGTCAGCATCGGCCAGTTGTTTCTTCAACGCCTCGATTTCGGCGTCTTTCTGGTCGGCGGGGGGAAGCTCGTTCAGTGACCCGTCCGCGCCGGCAACGGTGTTGCCGGCCTGGGCTTCTGCCGCAACGCCGGCTGCGGCGCCGGCTTCATTGGTCAAGTCAGACTGCATTGATTCACAACCTCCGTTTTGTGGTCAGTAAAGCAGGGCCATGAGACATCATGGCAGCTCAACGACTGTAAAGATCGCTCACCAGATCGCTCATCAGATCGGCCACGTAGCGCACGGCGCTGATCGCCCGGCCATAGGGCATGCGCGTGGGGCCAAGCACGCCAAGCGTGCCCGAGGCAAACCCTTCGACGCCATAGCGCGCCAGCACGGCGCTGCACGCGCTCAACTCGCGCCAGCGGCCCTCGCCGCCGATCACCACCTGCACCGTGCCGACCCGCGCGCCCAGCGCGCTGTTGAGGAATTCCGGCTGCTCCAGCGCATTGACCAGCGCGCGCGCGCCTTCCTGGTTGACAAACTCCGGCTCCTGCAACACCTCAGTCAGACCGTCGCGATAGACCTCGCTTTGCGCCGGCGCGTCGTCGCGCATCAGCTCAAGCATCAGGTCCACCACCTCAGACTCAAAGTCGGTCAGTTCAACCGGATGCGTCTCGATCGTGTGGGCGTCCGCGCCGGCATACAGCGTGTTCAGCCTGGCCGCGGCCTGATTCAGCGCCATCTGCTCCATCGGCTCGCGCAGCATCAACATGCGCTGGCGCACCGTGCCGCCCTGGAACACCAGCACCAGCAGCACCAGGTGAGCCTGGGTCGAGATGAGGGTGAGTTGCCGGACGCGCGGGGTCTCGATACGCGGCGCAGTCACCAGCGCCGCCGCGCGGGTTGCGCGCGCCAGCACCGCCGACGCCAGTTGCATCCACTGCGACATTTCCAGCTTCGCCTGATGGAACTGGTGGCGAATGGTGTTCTGCTCGTCGTTCGGCAGCTCCACATCGCCCAGCAGATGCTCGACAAAGTAGCGATAGCCCTTGTCCGTCGGCACGCGGCCGGCTGATGTGTGTGGATGGGTCAGGTAGCCCATCTCCTCCAGCGCGGCCATCTCATTGCGCACGGTGGCGCTGGACACGTTCAGCATCCCTTTGCCGATGAGCGACTTTGAACTCACCGGCTGGGCTGTGGCTACATAGCTGTGCACCACCAGGCGCAGAATCGCCTGTTGGCGGGGGGTAAGCTCCAGCTCCTGGTCTGCCATAGTTATGACCGAGAATTAGCAGTCGATCGGCATGAGTGCTAACAACCAGGAAACGATGATACCATGCGCGGCCAAAAAGCGTCAAGACAGCGCGTTGAAGCGTTGAAGCGTTGAAGGTTGAGGGTTGAATGGGGCGAGCGTCCGGCGCGCCGGCCTGTTGTCACGCTTCGACGATGAACTCATACAACAACGTGCCGGCCGTCCAGAAGATCACCAGGAACGCAACCACAACACCCAGCCACGCTCCGAACTGCGCGAATGGCAGCCGGTCGAGAAAGCCGGCGGTGACGACCACGGCCGCCACAACCAGCGGGAGCGCAAGCGGAAACAGCAGGATCGGAAGAAAGACCTCGCGCGCGCGTGTGCTGGCGGCCATGGTGGCAATCAACGTGCCGGCGCCTGAATAGCCAACCACCCCCAGCACCACGGTCAGCAACACCCCCCCCTGCAACATCGACT
>CALBEF010000114.1 GCA_937927775.1 uncultured Anaerolineae bacterium
GAGATGGGCAGCATGGGGTCGTCGAACGTTTGCGCTGCGCGCCGATATGCCCGGCGATAACACTGCGCCAGCGCTTCGACGGCGTCAGGCGTCATGCGCGTGGAAAGCACCGGGTCGCCGGCCAGGATGCCGCGCAACGCGTCGCGATAGGCAATAGACCGCCCGGTGAGCAGTCCCATAGCCTGCGGCGACTCAATTTCATCCATTTCGGCTTCGCGCAGGACCGCGCCAATTTGCTCCGGCGAAGTGTGTTTGATGAGGCAGCGCAGGCGATTACGATGAAAGGTGGCGATGCGCTCGACGCTCATCTGCTCCAGTGGCGTCTGGCCGGAGTGGTGCAGCACGACAGCAGCCGGCTCATACCAGACCTCGTAGCCCGCTTCGCGCGCGCGCAGGCACAGGTCAGTTTCCTCGTAGTAGGCCGGATAGAATCCCCGGTCGAGCATTCCGATGCGCTCGATTGCCGCGCGGCGCACAGCCAGAGCAGCCCCTGTGACATAGTCGCATTGAGCAGGCTGATTGTGCGCGGGGCCATCAGGCTCTCCCATGCCCACATGCGCGGTGTAAAAGAGGGGCAATCGGATCACGCCTCCGGCATGATCGATCGTGCCATCCGCTCGCACGCACTTGCTGCCCACAATGGCTGCCGCCGGGGAGGCCTCGAACCGGGCCAGCAGTGCGCTCAGCCAGCCACCCTGAACGATGGCGTCCTGGTTGAGCAGGACGACAATTTCCCTCTGGCTGAGCTGGATGCCGGTGTTGGCCGCTGTCGCAAAGCCAGTATTGAAGCTCAGTCGCTGCACGCGGATGGCGTCAGCGAAAGGCGCCAACGCCTGGTCGCAGTTGTCCGTAGAGGCGTTGTCGATCACAATCACCTCGGCAGCGCCGTGCGCGCGCGTCTGAGGCAGCACAGCGTTCAGGCAGGCCGGGATGAGGGCGGCACCGTTGTAGAGCGGTATGACGATGCTAACAGATGGTCTCATCATGTCAGATTTGCAGTTGCGGCGCATCGGCGGCGCGTCGGGGGTTGCGCATGAAACGCGCGATAGGGGCTACGCATCTTGCCCAGAAGAAACGCTCCTGAAGGGAGCGGAAGCGTGAGGCGCGATCAGGTTGCTGGTAGAGCTTGATGGCGTCCAGAATGCCGGCAGCGACACCTGCTGCGTCCTCTGGCGGGGCAAGGAAAGCGACGCCATGGCTGGCAGCCAGGCCGGCCAGTTCGTCGCCCCGCGTCAGCACCATGGGCAGCGCCGCCCAGATATAACTGAGCGTGCGTGTGCGCGCGGAGAAGTGGGCTTCCAGGTGGTCGTAGTGCAGTGAGACGCCGATAGTTGCTTCGGTCAGACAGCCGGCCCAGTCAGCATAGCTCACCCAGTCGCCGAGCAGGATCGTCTCGCCCAGCAGGCCGGCTTCGGCGGCCATGCGTTGAAACTGCTCGAAGCGGCGCGAGGCCGGCGACCCGGATTCCGGCCCCTGCGCGCCTGGAAAGGCGAATTTGATAGGCAGCCCACTGCCACGCAACAAGGCAGCAGCGCGGATCAGCGTGAACGGATCAAACCAATCCCAGACACCGCCACCCCAAAGCGCCAGCATGTCCGTCTGAGACACGCCGGGCCACACGCCGCGCATCACCGGGCGGAGCGGTTGCGGAGGCGCGTCGGGGATGCCATAGGGCACGAGATCAACCAGGCGCCGGAAGGTTGGGTCGGCGCGATAGTTCGCTGTGTTGACGCGGCCGGCGGCGTCCAGACATCCCAGCCACCAGTCGCGCTGGCGCTCTGTGGCGCAGATGAAAAAGTCGCCGCGCTTCAACACATATTCATTGGTGTTGCGATGCCATGTGTCAACATCAAATTCGGGCCGGTCGGCCTGAATCGCCAGTTGTTCGAGGATGTCCAGGTCGTAGCCATCGACGATGACCGGTAGATGTTCAGGCAGGACGGGGCTGAGGTTGCACAACATGCCGGGGTAGCACAACACGGCGTCGGCGGCGCGCAGTTCGCCAGCCAGCCGTTGCGCGTGTCCCCGTTCGTATGTCACGAAGCGCACGCCATCTCCCGGCATTTGGCTGGGTGACGGAGCCGCCAGGGTCACATCGCTCTCCGGCAAGGCGGACAGGGCTTTGGCGATTTCCGAGTATCGAATGCCCACGCCGGCCATGCGTTCGCCGATGAGGTCATGACTGACAATGAGCAGCCTGGGCATAAGTCACAGCGCAGCTTGAACCCGTTCCGTTTCACAGGTTGTTGAATCGGCGTCAGTAGCGGGATGACACCACTCCCCTTCCAGCGCGATCAGCCCATACCGCTCGCGCGTGCCGCCCGGCAGCACCGTGAAGCGCGCGCATTCGTTCCAGTAATCATAGCGGTGTGTGTCGTCCCAGTCGTAGATGGCGGCGTCGACGAGGTAATCGCCCGGCAGGAATGGCAGCCGGTCAATCGTATAGTCCACGTAGCCTGCGCCTTCGATAAAGGGAATCCTGTACGGCTGCATGGTGTTGTTCGGCCCGGCGATGCGGATGCGCTGGTCGGCGCGATGGAACGCCAGGCCGATGAGTGGCTTTTCCACCCGCTCGTGGGCAATGTAGTGCAGCCGCACCGTCAGCCGGGCATTGGTGTGGGTGAAGCGGGTAGGCCGGCCATCCGCGTCGATAAACTCCACCCGTTCGATGCGCGCTTCGCCGCTGCCCAGGCGCTTTTCCTGATCCTCCAGTTGCTGCTCGGGCGACGATGGCGTTTTGGCGGCCTGCTTCTCGGCCATCTTCACCAGCGTGTCTTCGTAGTACGCCGCGCTGACGGCAGACACATCGCCGGCGGCCCGCACCCGCCCGCGCTCCAGCCAGATGGCGCGCTCGCAGGTTTGCAGCACCGCCTCCATGCTGTGAGACACGAACAGGATCGTGATGCCGCGCTTGCGCAACTGCTGAATGCGTTCCTGGCTCTTTTGCTGGAAACCCTGATCGCCGACGGCAAACACTTCGTCCAGCAGCAGGATTTCGGGATCGAGGTGAGCGGCGGCGGAAAAGGCCAGCCGCAGATACATCCCGCTGGAGTAGTCCTTCACCGGCACATCGATGAACTCCTCGATCTCCGCGAACTCGATGATTTCATCCATCTTGCGCGCGATCTCGCGCCGCGACAGCCCCATCACTGCGCCATTAAGCGAGATGTTGTCGCGCCCGCTCAGGTCGGGATGGAAGCCGGCCCCCAGCTCCAGCAGCGCCGTCACCCGGCCATTCACCGTGATCCTGCCGTGCGTCGGCTGAATGATGCGGCTGATCAGCTTCAGGGTGGTGCTTTTACCGGCTCCGTTGCGCCCGATCAACCCGACATGATCGCCGGGCTTGATGTGAAACGACACATCCCGCAAAGCCCAGAATTCCTCGGCTGTGTGGTTGCCGTTGCGCCGCAGCGCGCGCACGAACGCTTCCTGGAACGAGCGCGGCCGGTCATGCTGCAGCCGGAAAATTTTGGAGACGTTGGAAAACTCGATGGCCGTATTCATTGATCTGTGGCGCGAGCGGTTTGCTTCAGTGCGCGCATCAGTCGAATGAAGCGCCCCTGCTCGTAGGCTGCTACCAGCGCCTCGGCCCGCTGCGCGCGTTGTTCCAGCGCTTCGAGCCGGGCTTCGGCTTCGGCCAGCTTTTGTTTGTAATGTTCAGCGGCGCTCCGATCGTGTTCGCTTTGCGCGCGTTGCGCCTCGACCAGCGCATCGCGCTGGCGCAACGCCTCGATGTACAGATTGGCCAGCTCGGATTGATCGGCGTGCAGGGCATACACCCAGTCGCTGACCGGCTTGCCGGCGATATTAGCCTGCCCGCTGAAGCGATACAGGTCATTGCAAGTCGCGCACATCGGGAAGATGGCGCCCTGCCCGCGCAGCCCCTCCTTGTAACGCACAATGTCTTCCAGAGGTTGTGTGACCAGGTTGCCGATTTTGCCCACGCCGTCCAGGTCATGGCAACACGCCAGCACATCACCCGTCCAGGCCACGAACAGCGTGTAGTCGAAAATGTCGCACTGTTTGATATGACGCGGCGGGATCGGCGTGTCGCAGATGCCATCGCCCTTCAAGTGCCCGCCGCGATTGTGGCATAGCGAAAAGGAAATTGTCTCGATGCCGAGATCGTTCAGCCGGCGGCGGATTTCGGCCAGCTTCGGACGGGTTTGCTTTGTCACGCTCACGTTGGCGACGACACGCATCCGCCCCTGCGCGCGCTGCACGGCGTCGGCGATGTACTTTTCGGCCCGTTCAAAGTTGAGACCGCCCATCATCAGCTCATAGGTTTCCGCGTCGGCGCCGTTGTAGCTGATGATCATCGTCCCCAGCCCGGCCTCGATTAATCGCTCGACGTTCTTCGGCGTCAGCGCCGAGGCATTCGTGGTAATGAGCGTGGGAATCTTGTCCCTGAAATAGGCGATAAAACGCGGCAGGTCCGGGTTGAGGGTCGGCTCGCCCATGCCGGCGAAGTCAATGGCCTGTGTCCTGCCATACGCCAGCACTTTATCCGCCACAATCTGAAAAGTCTCCCATGTCATCTTGCCTTTTGGCCGGGTGATCGTTTCGTGTGGGCAGTGCAGACAGCGCGTGTTGCACTCGTTGGTCGCCTCAATTTCAACTGTGTTCAATCAACACCTCCAAAAACCCTCGTTTGTCTGCCGCAAAGGCGGCGATTCAAACCGCCAGAGCGCCGGCCTGGCGCAGATAATCGGCCAGCGCCTCGCGCCAGTCGCGCATCCGGTCAATGCCCAGCGATTGCAGGGCGAGATTGCGCAACACGGAGTAGGCCGGCCGGCGCGCCGGCAGATTCAGTTCATCGCTGGTGATGGCCTGCGGCTCGACCGGAATGCCGGCCAATCGAAAAATCTCGCGCGTGAACTCATGCCATGAACACTGTCCGTCGCTGGTGGCGTGATACGTCCCATACCGGCCGGTCTCGATCAAACACGCGATTTGCTGTGCCAGGTCTTTCGTGTATGTCGGCGTGCAAATCTGATCGTGCACCACCCGCACCGGCTTGCCCGTCTGCGCGCTCTCGCGCCCCAGGCGCAGCATGGTGTTGACGAAGTTGCCGCCTTTGCCCATTGCCCCGGCCAGTCCGTACAACCCGCACGTGCGGAGGATGTAGTGCTTGCGCCAGGCCGAGCGGATCAACAGTTCGCCGGCCAGCTTGCTCGCCCCATACGCGCTGATCGGGTTGGGCAGATCCGTCTCGACGTAAGGCGCGCGTTTGGCTCCATCGAACACGTAATCCGTGCTGACGTAGAGCATGGCAATGTCCGCCTCGCGGCAGATCAGCGCCATTTGCTGGGCCGCCCAGGCGTTCACCTGCAGGGCCAGCCTGGCGTCGCGCTCGATGTCATCCACGCGATGAAACGCCGCCGTGTTCAGGATCAGGTCGGGCCGGAACGACACCACCGCCGCCCGCACCTGATCCGGGTCGCTCACATCGAGTTCCACATACCGGCGGCCGGCATCTCCCTGGCCGGCTGTGCCTGGCTGGACGGCCAGCATGACATCGTGACCGGCGAGCGCCGCAACGAGGTCGCTGCCCAACTGTCCATTTGCGCCGATGAGGATGATCTTCACGCCATCACCAATTGCTTTTTCGGGAAGTTTTTATAATGCCAGCCAATGCGTCTGCGTTCCGGCTCTGCCACGAGCGCCTTCGCGCTCACTTCGATGCTCAGCGCGGTCGCGGTCAGCCTCGCGCTGGCCGGCTGCAACGCCGAGCCGGAGCCTATTATCATCGAAACGCCGGCGGTCACCCTCACGCCCTACGCGACGCCGGAGCCGACTGCCCGTCCTTTGCCCACCGCTCGCCCTTCGCCCACGCCCAGACCGCCGACGCCGACAGCCCGCGCGGCGCGGATCAACATCAACACGGCCGGCCCGCGCCTGCTCGAAGCGTTGCCGCGCATCGGCCCCGCCACGGCCCAACGCATCATCGCGTACCGCGAGACACACGGCCCCTTCACTGCCATCGAAGACATTCAAAATGTCCCCGGCATCGGGCCGGCCACCTTCGACGCCATCAAAGACCAGATCACGATTGACGATTGACGATTGACGATTGACGATTAGCCCCTTGTCACCCTGTCACCCCCTCACCCATGATGTATCATCCCGCCCACACAGGCAATGAACATCATGAGCACATCAGGCAAAATCCCGGTCGCTGTGCTGGGCGCCACCGGCGCGGTCGGCCAGCGGTTCATTCAACTGTTGCAGGAACATCCCTTCTTCGAGATTGCCGCGCTTACCGCTTCGGATCGCAGCGAGGGCAAACGGTACGCTGATGCAACGCGCTGGGTGATCGAGGGTGACATTCCGCCTGCCATTCAGGACATGATCCTGCTGCCGACGGACGCCCCGGCTGTTATGCGCCATGCGCCGATTGTCGCCGCCTTCAGCGCCCTGCCCAACGAGGCGGCGCAGGCGGCAGAGCCGGCTTTTGCGCAGGCCGGCGCGCTGGTCTTCTCGAACGCCTCATTTCATCGCATGCATCCCGATGTGCCGCTGGTAATCCCCGAAGTCAACGCCGATCATTTGCGGTTGCTGCGCCATCAGCAGCGCGCGCGCGGATGGAGCGGCGGCATTATATGCAACACCAACTGCACCGTCAGCGGGCCGGCCATGACGCTGCGCCCGCTCTACGACGCGTTCGGCGTCAAGCGCGTGTTTGCCGTTTCGTTGCAGGCCCAGAGCGGCGCCGGCTATCCCGGCGTGCCCTCGCTCGATATCACCGACAATGTGTTGCCGTTCATCAAGGGTGAAGAGGACAAGCTCGAAGCCGAGGCGCGCAAGCTGCTGGGAACGCTGCGCGACGATGGCGACGGGCCGGCCGGCGTAGCCGATGCGCCCATCGCCGTCAGCGCGCATTGCAACCGCGTGCCGGTGATCGACGGCCACATCGTAACCCTGTCCATCGAGTTGGCGTCGCCGGCCAGCCCCGATGACGTGACGCGCGTGTTGCGCGATTATCGTCGCGCTGAAGTTTCGGGACTGCCGACTGCGCCCGAACAGCCCATTGTCGTGCGCAGCGAGCCGGACCGGCCCCAACCCCGCCGCGATCGCATGGCCGGCAACGGCATGAGCGCTGTTGTTGGCCGTGTGCGGGCCGAGCCGCTGTTCGGCGATTGCGGCGTGAAGTGCGTCACCCTCGCCCACAACACCATTCGCGGCGCGGCCGGCGGCAGTATTCTGAATGCGGAAGTGTTGTTCAAGGTCTCTGGCCTGACTGAGCGATAAACCATGAAAAGAATCTGTGTTGTTGGCGTTGGATACGTCGGACTCGTCACCGGGGCGTGTTTTGCCGATCTGGGCAATGACGTGGTGTGCCTGGACGTGAACGAAGAGCGCATCGAAAACCTGAAGCAGGGCATTCTCCCCATCTACGAGCCGGGGCTGGAGGAAGTGGTGCGGCGCAACATGAACGCCGGCCGGCTCTCCTTCACCTGCTCGTACAGCGAGGCGCTGAACGCCAGCAAAGCCGACCTCGTGTTCATCGCGGTCGGCACGCCCGAAGGCGTGGATGGCGAGGCCGATCTGCGCTATGTGCGCCAGGTGGCCGAGACGATTGCCGAGGTGATGGACCATCCGCTCGTCATCGTCAACAAAAGCACCGTGCCGGTCGGCACCGGCGACTGGGTGGCCGACATCGTGCGCGGCAAACAGCCCAGGCCCATCCCCTTCAACGTAGTCAGTAATCCTGAATTCCTGCGCGAAGGCTCGGCCATCGTTGACTTTATGAATCCCGACCGCATCGTGCTCGGCTCGCTCGACCGCGACGCGGCGGAGATGGTGGCGCAGTTGTATTTCCCCCTGCGCGCGCCGATCATGATTACCGACCTGCGCACAGCCGAGATGATCAAATACGCCAGCAACGCCTTTCTGGCGACCAAGATTTCGTTCATCAACGAGATCGCCAATATCTGCGAGGCGCTGGGCGCGGATGTGAAGGAAGTCGCCGCCGGCATGGGCTACGACAAACGCATCGGCCGCGCTTTTCTCGACGCGGGACTAGGCTATGGCGGCTCATGCTTTGAGGGGGCCGAAACGGTGTTCGCGCTCAACAGCCCGAATGTGGCTGCAATGCCGTTGGAGAAGCTGTTCCGTGAATCTGGCGAGGTGTTTCAGGGCGACGCCGTTGAAGTCATCGTTCCGAGCGAAAAGCGCGTGCTGGCATTCGACCTCGAATCAGGCAAGCCCGTGCTGGCTGATGTGAAGGCTGTCACGCGCCGGCCCTATCGCGGCACGATGGTCTCTGTGACGACCAGCATGGGGCGCGCGCTCAGAGTGACCGCTGATCATCCCGTTGTCATCCGGCGCTCGCAAGGTTTTGACATCGTCCCTGCCATCTCCGTGTCGCCTGGCGATCAACTGGCTGCGCTGTGCGACCTGCCTCCTGTCGACGCTCCTGCTGCGCTGAATCTGATCGACCTGCTTGAAGGAACCGCCCTCGAAGCGGATGTGTATGTCGCGCCCGTGGATGACAGCTTCACCCGGCGCTACCCTGAATTTGCCCGCCATATTCCGCCTGACCTGCTGGCATACCCGCATGAGATCAAACGCCACAACCGCATGTCACTGAAGCTGTTCCGCCATCTCACGCGCCAGGGCGTTCTGTCGGTCGATCCTGCCAGGCTTCAGTTGTACACGGCCAAAGGGGCTGCCACCAAAATCAATGCGCTCATTCCGGTTGACGCCGATCTGATGCGGCTGTGCGGCTACTATCTGGCGGAGGGATACATCAGCGCTGACACACGCCGCGCCGGCGCGACACAAGAGCGGGTCGGGTTTTCCTTCCACGAGCAGGAGACGGAATACATCGCCGATGTGCGCCGCATCCTGGCCGGGTTGGGGCTGAAATACATCGAGCGCAACAGCGCCCATGCCACGACGACGGTTGTTTCATCACGGTTGTTTGCGTGGCTGCTGCGCGATGTCCTGAAGTGCGGCGTCCGATCCGACGACAAAGCATTGCCCAGGCTTGTCTTCAACGTCGCGCCAGAATTTCGGTTCGAGCTGGTGCGTGGCGCTTTCAGTGGAGACGGGGCTGTCACACCCGTCCAGCGCGGCAAAAATCTGATGCTGGAGTACGCGACGGTCAGTAAAGTGCTGGCCGATGGCATGGCGTTGCTCCTGCAGACTTTGGGTATCGTTGTGTCGATCCGAACGCGGCGGATGAACAAGTCCACAAGGCCGGCCTATATCCTGCGCGTCAGCGGATACGCCCAACTGGCAGCATTGAAGGGAGTCTTCGGCGACAAACATCGCGATCGTATCGAGTCGATCCTGGCCGGCTATCAGCGCCACATTGCTCAGCGCGGCTTCTCGAGGCAGGATACCTTTGCGACGCTGACTGTCGAAGCCGTCGAATACGAGGAAGTGGATACCGCTGTCTACAGTCTGGAAACGAGCACCGGCACAGTGATTGCTTCATCCGGCCTGATCTGCCACAACTGCTTTCCCAAAGATGTCAAAGCCCTCGCGCACATGGCCAACATCCAGGGCCGGCATCCCCAGATGCTCGAAGCCGTCATGCAGATCAACGCCGACCAGCGCCGCAGCATCGTCGCCAAAGTCCGCGAGTTGCTGGGCGGCCTGCGCGGCAAGACCATCGGCATCCTGGGGCTGGCGTTCAAGCCAAACACCGACGACATCCGCGAGGCCCCGGCGCTGGACATCATCGCCATGTTGCAGCGCGAGGGCGCGCAGGTGAAAGCCTATGATCCGGTCGCGACGCCCAATGCCATGCGCCTTGTGGATCGCGTCGCCTTCGCCCGGGACGTGTATGACCTGGTCGCCGGCTGCGACGCCGTCATCCTGGCCACCGAGTGGAACGAGTTCAAGAACATCGACCTGAACCGCGTCAGGGAATCCATGAAGCAGCCGGTCGTCGTCGATGGCCGCAATCTGTACGACCCCGACCAGATGCGCCGGCACGGCTTCACTTATCGCGGCATGGGGCGAGGCTACTGATGATTTTGGACTGCCGATTTTGGATTTGGGATTTGAGAGAGGGGGCCACGTGGCGCGCGTAAAAACCGGCGCTTCACACGCCGCAATCCAAAATCAAAAGTCAAAAATCAAAAATCCAGGATGCCGGGTGGTCTCGCGGTCGAATGGCATCGTTAAGGCTGTCCTGCCCAACGGACTGACGGCGCTGCTGAAAGAGATTCACACCGCGCCGGTTGCATCTCTGTGGGTCTGGTATCGCGTCGGCTCGCGCAACGAGCATCCCGGCATCACCGGCATCTCGCACTGGGTCGAGCACATGCTCTTCAAGGGCACGCCCCGCTATTCTGAAAACGACCTCGACCGGCTGGTCAGCCGCGAGGGCGGCGCCCGCAACGGCATGACCTGGCTCGATTGGACCACCTACTACGAGACCATGCCCTCGGACAAGATCGACCTTGCGCTGGAGATCGAGGCCGACCGCATGGTGAACGCGCTCATCAAGCCGTCAGAAGTCAACAAGGAACGCTCGGTCATCATCAACGAGCGGCAGGGCGCCGAGAACAGCCCGTCGTTCCGCCTGTTCGAAGAAGTGCAGGCCGCGGCCTTCAAGGCGCATCCGTATGGCCATGAAGTGATCGGCCACCTGTGCGATTTGCAGGCCATGACCCGCGACGACCTGTTCGGTTTCTACAAGACTTACTACGTCCCAAACAACGCCGTCGTCGCCCTGGCCGGCGATTTCGACACGCGCGAGATGCTGGACAAAATCGCCCGGCGCTTTGGCCGGCTCAAACCGGCGGCGCGCGCCCCGCGCGTGACCAGCGTCGAGCCGCCACAGACAGGCGAGCGGCGCGTCATCGTCAAAGGCGAAGGAACCACCTGCTACCTCATGCTGGCTTTCCGCAGCGTCGCCGCCTCGCACCCGGATTTCTTTCCCCTGGTCGCGCTCGACTCGGTGCTGTGCGGCGCCAGCGGGTTGTCGTTCACCGGCGGGGCCACCACCAATCGCAGCAGCCGGCTGAGCAGAGCACTGGTTGACAGCGGCCTCGCCGCCGACATCAGCGGCGGCGTCACCCCGACCATCGACCCATACCTCTACGCGCTCTTTGCCACAGCGCAGCCGGGCAGCCCCATCGACGATCTGGAGCGCGCCCTGTGGGCCGAACTGGAGCGTGTGAAACATCAACCGGTGACACAGGCAGAGTTGGACAAGGCCATCAAGCAGACCAAAGCCCAGTTCGTGTTCGGCTCCGAAAGTGTGACCAATCAGGCGTTCTACCTCGGCTTCTGCGAGATGTTTGCCGATTACCGGTGGCTGCACACCTACCTCGACCGTCTATCCGCTGTCACAGTCGAAGATGTGCAGCGCGTCGCCAACGCCTGCCTCACGCAGGACACGGTGACCGTTGGGCGCTATCTTCCCCAGGGCTGACGCCCGGCCACCGTGATGGAATAACTCCCATGCCTGCGCACACTCCCAAACCGCGATCGCGCTCCCTATCCATGCCGTGCGCGGCGAACATCGCCCAGGCCGAGTTAAGCAACGGCATCCGCGTGTTCGCCTACGAGAACTTCGCCAGCCCGGCGGTGGTCGTCAGCGGCTATCTGGTGGCCGGGGCGCGCGACGAAGCGCCCGCCGGCGTGCCAGGCTCTGCGGCGGTGGATGGCGGCCCAAACCGCGCCGGCCTGGCCGGCTTTGTTGCCGACTGCCTCACGCGGGGCGCCGGCAGTCTCAGCTACGAACAGATCTTCGAGCGCGTCGAGTCCGTCGGCGCAACCCTCAGCGTATCGGGCGGCATGCACACCACCGGCTTTTACGCCAGGAGCCTGGCCGAAGACTTGCCGCTCATGTTCGACCTGTTGAGCGATGTGCTCATTCGTCCCACATTCCCCGCAGCCGAAATCGAGAAAGAGCGCGGCGAGTGGCTGACCTCGCTGGAAGAGCGCGCCAATAGCGCGCGCGCCATGGCCGGCCTGGCCTTCAACGAATTGTGCTACCCCGAAGGACACCCTTATCGTTATTCCATCGACGGCTACCCCGAGACGGCGCGCGCCGTTACCCGCGACGACCTCGCCGCCTTCCATCAGACATATTTCGCGCCGCAGGGTATGGTGATCACTGTGGTCGGGGGAGTCAGGGCCAGAGACGCTCACGCTCTCGCGCAGCGCGCATTTGGAGACTGGCGGGCGACGCGACCCGCGCGCCAGGATATGCCCCCCGCGCCCAAAATTGTGGGCCGGCACTCCCGGCATATTTCCATGCCCGGCAAAGCCCAGAGCAGTTTGATGCTGGGCTACCCCGGCCCCTCGCGCCATGACCCCGACTGGATCAGACTCGCCCTGATGAACAGCATCCTCGGCCAGTTTGGCATGTATGGGCGCCTGGGCGAGAGCGTGCGCAAGGATCAAGGTCTGGTGTATTACATCGGCAGCCGGTTCGAAGGCGGCATTGGGCCGGGCGCGTGGTACATCTACGCCGGCGTCAATCCAAAATGGGTCGATCGTGTCGTGGAAGTCTCTCTGGCCGAGGTGCGTCGCATCCGCGACCGCAAAGTCCGCTCGCAGGAGCTGCGGGACAATCAGTCCTGGTTCACCGGCAGTCTGCCCTTGCAGATGGAGACCAGCGAGGGTATCGCCAATCAAATCGTGAGCATGGCGCGCTATGACCTGGGTCTGGATTATCTGCTGCGCTACTCGGAGCTTGTCCATTCGATCACGCCGGCGGATATTCAGGCTGTCGCCCGCAAATGGCTCGACCCCGATAATTTTGTGATGGTCACTGCCGGCCCGTGATCCCGATTTTGGATTTTGGATTTTGGATTGACGACTGACGATTGCCAACCTTACAAACCTTCCCAACCTTACAAACCTTACCCAGCCCCCATGCTATCCACCGGCGTTGACATCATCTATGTGCCGCGCGTCGAGCGCGCGGTGCGCGAATTCGGCGATCGCTTTCTGGAGCGCGTGTACACCCCGCTCGAGCGCCTCTATTGCCGTGAGCGCATCCCCGAACTGGCAGCGCGTTTCGCGGCCAAGGAAGCCGTGTCAAAGGCGCTGGGGGTGGGGATGCGCATTCTGGCCCGTGATGGCATCCTGTGGCACGAAGCAGAGATTATCGGCGATGGCCGGGGCAAACCGCTGGTGCGGCTGCATGGTCGCGCCGCCCTGCGCGCCGAGGAGCTGGGGCTGACCGAATGGGCCGTCTCACTCACGCACGAGCGCGAATACGCGGTCGCCTTTGTGGTGGCGATGTAGAGACGTTGCAGTGCAACGTCTCTACTAAATGAAAATGATCTGCGCCCCTTCGGTCATGTCCATGAAGTCGCCGGCGGTCACAATGTCGATCACGCCATCCACGAAATCCTCTTTCTTCAGGCCCATCATGTCGACCGACATCTTGCAGGCGTACAGTTTGGCGCCGCCATCCACGAGCATTTGAATGTACTCGCTCACCGGCGGCACGCCTAGGGCCTTCATCTTGTCCTTCATCAGTTTGGTGGCGAAGGCGGTCATACCGGGCAAGGCGCCCAGGAAATTCGGGATGCCCAGATTGTCCGCGCCTTTCAGCCCCATCATGCTCATCTTCATGGCCGTGTTGGCGACCGGCGCAATCTCCAGATGGTCCTGGCGCGTCTTGCGGATCATATCCATGCCCCAGAACGTGAAGAAGATGGTCACGTCGATGCCGTTGCCCAGAGCGGCCCAGCCCATCACCAGGGCCGGGTACGCCATGTCCAGATCGCCCTTCGAGCAGATGAACGCGATTTTGCGGTTTTCGTCAGCCATTGCAGTTGCTCCGTCCTGACAACCTTAACAA
This sequence comes from uncultured Anaerolineae bacterium, assembly GCA_937927775.1. GTDB lineage: Bacteria > Chloroflexota > Anaerolineae > J036 > Brachytrichaceae > Roseilinea. The sequence continues at coordinate 13,784 of CALBEF010000114.1, forward strand.
CTTTAACAACCTTAAGAACCTTACACGCAGCCCTCCGGCTTGCCCAGGCCGGAGATGCGCGCCACTTTCTTAGCCGGCCCTTTCGGGAACAGCGCGAACATGTCCTTCGTTGAAACGCCGGCGGCTGTGGTGATGCGGCGCAATGTCGGCGCTTTGCCGGTCGCCCCGGCGTCCTGACGGCAGAATTCGATCACCTTCCAGTGCGCCTCGGTCAACTCAGGAATGCCTTCCTCTTTGGCCAGCTCAATGGCAATTTCTTTGGTCCATTCTTCCGGCCTGGTCAGAAAACCCTCGTCGTTCACTTCCACAGTCTTGCCTGCGATCGTTCTGGTTGCCATTGCTCTCTCCTGTTTGCGTGTTGCGTATTGCGTGTTGCGTATTGCGTGTTGCGTATTGCGTATTGCGTGTTGCGTATTGCGTATTATCCTTGCTCACCACTCAGCGCTCACTACTCAGCGCTTGCCTTCTCGCCGGCCTGCGCGCCGATGCCGCTGAGCATGCGCATGGTCAGCGCCAGGCCGCGCCGCACGTTCGGGTCGCGCATCTGACTCAGCAGCGCGCGATACGAGATGTCCACCGGCGCCTCGGCCTCCTGCCCGGCCAGTGTGACGGTGTTGCGCAGAAAGTTCATCACCTCCGGCTGCGTCATTTCCTTCACCGTGCGCAGAATCAGCACAATATTGTCGCCCAGTTGCCGGATGTCTTCCTCCGAAAATGAGGTGACGATGTTGTCCACGATCCGCATGCCACCCCGCGCAAAGACAAAGTAGCCCTTGCGGTCGGCGGTGTCCAACGCGCGCTCGGCTTTGCCAAACATGTCTTTACTGAGCGGCCCTGCCACATCGAGCAGATCTTTGATCCCATCGAGCTGATCCAGCGCCTGTTCGATATACGGCGCAGCGCGGGCCAGCTTCTTCAGCAGCCGGATTAAATCAGCCGGCTTGATATAGTCCTCAACCTCCTGCAGGTGCTCTGTGGCGATCCGCATGGCGCCGCTGGCGACCGGCATCAGATCATGCATCAGTTCCTCGCGCTCCTGGCGGGCGCGTTCGGCCATCCGGGCCTGTTCGGTCAGATAGCGCACCTGGTCGGTGAGCGCGTCGATCTTCTGGTTGAGTTCCGCGATTGACGCATCCATCGCGCCCTCCTATTTGGCCGCCGTCGGCAGCCATTTGCCGGCCATGCTCATGTGCGCCGTGAGCGGCAGCTCGCGCCCTTTCAGCAGCAGGTTCCAGTACATCCAGCGGAACATCAGCTTGCCCCAGTGATTGGCTTCTGATTCCTCCAGCAATGTAAACGGCCCGATGCCGGGCAACGGGTAGCGGCCTGGCAGCGGCTCGGTTTCGTAATTGAAGTCGATCAGCAACCCCTTGCCGAAGCCCGACTCGATGAAGCAGTTGGCGTGGCCGTCAAAGAGCGGTTGCATCTCCAGCCCCTCGGTGTAGCGCGCGAAGTTCTCGCCGAAGGTGTCCACGGCGAAATGCGCCACACTGCCGGCCTTCGACGCCGGCACGCCCGCCGCATCGCCCAGCACAAAGATGTTCGGGTGCTTGTTGGACAGGAACGTGTGCTTGTCCACCGGCACATAGTTCAGTTCGTCGCCCAGCCCCGACTTGCCGATCACTTCCGCGCCCATGTTCAGCGGCACGCTCACCAGCAAATCGTACTCGACTTCCTGCTCGTCGTAGGCTACCAGCTTTCTGGCGTCGGGATCGACATGCTCAACCATGAACTCGGGCACGACTTTGATGCCCTTTTCTTCCAGCATCCCGCCCAGCAGTTTGGAGGCGATGGGCTTTGTGAACGCGCCGGGCAGTGGCGTGGCGTAGATCAGCTCCACGCGATCGCGCATCCCTTTCTCGTGGAAGAACCAGTCGGCCAGCATCAGAAATTCGAGTGGGGCCACCGGGCACTTGATCGGGTTCTCGACCACGTTGAACACCAGCCGCCCGCCCGGCCATGTTCGCAGATGCCGGAACAGCGCCAGCGCGCCCTCGAACGAATAGAACGTGTGAATTGACCTGCCCCACTCATGCTCGCCCAGGCCGGGCGTTTGCTCCGGGTGAATGTCGGCGCCGGTTGCAATGATGAGGAAGTCATAGCTTAGCGTCCGTCCATTCCCCAGCCGCACCCGATTATGCTCCGGCTCGATCATTTCGATTGATGCCATGACCAGTTCCACGTCGCGGGGCAAAAAGTCGCGCCTGGGCTTGATCACGTCGCTGCGCGTGTACATGCCAAACGGCACAAAGAGGAAACCCGGCTGGTAGTAGTGCGTCTCATCCTTGTCCACAATGGTGATCTGCCATTCGTCGCGGTCGAGCAGGCGGACGAGCTTGTTCGCAGCCATCGTGCCGGCTGTCCCAGCCCCCAGGATCAACACCTTCTTCATGGGCGATTCTCTCCTTCCAAACGCCAGCCCACGGCGGGGCCGACATTGTGAAATCTTTCACTTTTAGATGCGCGCTGCGCCATTTGGTTACATCAGCAGATAGTGGAACAGGTCGCGCCAGTCACCCACTGTGAATATCGCGCACACAGGGCTGTTTTGGCGCCGGTGATGGTTTTGTCGGTCTATGGTTTGCCTAATGTCAGGCGCGTCGGCAAGCAGAGACCATCCTTAACATCGACACAACGGGTCTCTGATTTAATCGATATTACTAATTTTTTGCCAGGGAGAAAAGATATGTCCGCAAAACATCTCGCGCTATCGTTGTTTGTCGCGCTTATGCTGAGCGCATGTGGTGGCGATGAGCCGGCGCCGCAAAGCACGACACCGACGGCTGCCCCCGCCGTCGCGCCAACTTCCCAGCCTCCCACAGTTGCCCCGACCGCTACCCAACCTGCCGAGCAGCCCGTTGCCGTCCCCACGGAAACTGACAGTCGCAGCGCAGCGGCTGATGAGTTCAGCGGTATTGCAAATATCGAAGCCAGCCTTGAGTCGCTTGATAGTTATCGCGTCCGCTTCACCCTTTCCTTCGAAGGCAAGGATGAGGAAGGCAGGGACAGGCAAGGCTCGCTGGAGATCATCCAGGAGTTTATCGCCGAGAGCGAAGACCAGCGCGTGCATATCGCCAGCGTCGGCCTCGAAGAGAATGCCGTCCCGCGAGATTTCGGATTCCTGACCATCGGCGGCGTAAGCTACTTGTACGGCGCGCAGGATGGCTCGGCAAACTGTGTCAGCTTCTCCGGCGGGGACCCGTTATCCAACCCGGCCGCCATGTTCAAGCCCGGCGATGTTCTGGGCGGCCTGAACAAGGCCCGCCTGGTCGAGCGCGGCGTCACCGTCAACGGCATCAAGACCAACCACTATGCGGTTGATGAGTCGGGCATCAGCGCCGGCATGTTCAGCAGAGCCAGCGGCGATATCTGGGTGGCTCAGGACGGCGATTTGGTCGTTAAATACACGGGCACGGCTACCGGCAAGCTGCCGATGTTCGGTGAAGACACCGAGGGCACAGCGACGTGGAATTATCAACTCGAAGCAATCAACACGCTCGCCGAGATTGAATTGCCGGAGGAGTGCCTGGCGCAAAAGCCGGCTGACGACATCCCCGTTCCCGCCAGCGCCACCGACAAAGCCCGGTTTGGCGGCTTGATTACTTTCAAGACCGCCGACAAACCCGACGAGGTTGTTGAGTTCTATCAGACTGAGCTGCCCAAACTGGGCTGGACAGAGGGCGATGCGGGCGAGTTGGGCGATCTGCGCACGCTCAGCTTTGCCAAAGACGACCGCTCTCTCAGCATCATGATTGCTCCCGGCGATGACGGCACGAGTGTGGTTATCACCGAGCAGAAAGGCGAATAGGGTTCATGTTCTTAAGGTTGTTAAGGTTTTAATGTTGGGAAGCTGCTGAGGCTCAGGAAGAAGGCCAGGCGTCTCTCCCGCAGGATTGCAGCCTGCGGGAGAGACAATCTCTCCTGGAACTGGCTCTTAATTTGAAAACAGCCGCGCTGCGAAGATGCGCGCGACCGGGTTCACCAGCCGCCCGGCCAGTTTCACCTGGCACACCCGCCAGACGCCTGCGCCGTGTTGTTGCTCCACCGCCGCCGGCGTCGCGCGCCAGTCCACTTCCCAGCCGCCGTTGCCGCTCATCAGAATCGGCGTCCAGCCTGGCGCATCCAGCACTGTGTCGAGCAGCGGGCCGGGCCGGTCCACCATCGGGTCATACCAGAACTTGAAGTCCTCAGCCTGGAATCCCTCGACCAGCGGGTGGCCCGTGTCGCGCGACACGAAGTGCCGGCCGCCCATGCCACATGGTTCGACCCGCAGCGTCGAGCCGCCGATCTCGCAGCTCCCCGCCGGCAGTTCAACGAACACCGCCAGCGCCCCGCCTTGCACTGCAAAGTCGATCAGGGACTGCTGCGCGGCATAGCGCGCCATGTCGTCGATCACGATCACATCATCCGGCCTGATGGCTCCGGCAAAGACTGCGCGCAGCCCCAGTTCGCGCGCCAGTTGCGCGGCTTTGCCGTTGCGCCGGCCCACGATGTGCGCGCGCGGGCGCGGCGCCTCGTTGGCCGGCTGCGCGGGGAATATCTCGAACTCAATCGCCGTGTCGTGCATCTGCCGGCCATTTGCCTCGAACAGCGCCAGCCGCAGCGTCGCTTTGCTGCGCCGGCTCACCTGGGGCGCGGGCAGTCTGAGGAAGCCCTGGAACACGCTGCGGCACGCCTCGATCCGGGCCTTGCTTTGCTGCGCGAACACCACGCGGCCCTCCACTTCCAGTTGGTAGCGCAAGCGCGCCGGCGGGGTGTCGTGCGTGTCGTTACATACCCAGCACTCAACCTGCATCGTCTCGCCGGCGAAGTAAGCCGCGCGGTCGGCGCGCAGATTCGCCATCAGCGGCGTCAACGCCTCGCGGCAGGCAAAGTAAGCCGGCTTGGGTTGCCGGTCATAGTCCATGATGGCCTTCATCCAGCCGTCCGGGAAAGCGTCAATGAACAGGTGAATGGCGAAAGAGGTCATGCGGTTGTCGCGGCGGAACGCCTCGGTCATGATGCGCGTGGCCCATGCCTGGTGCCGCCGGCTGGATTCCGCCCAGCCCTGCAAGCCGCGTGGCGTCTCGAAGAACATGTAGTGGTATTTGCCGGTCTGCGCCGACGGGATGCGATCCGGCGTCCACGCAGCTTCGTCCTCCGGCGTCTGTGGCAGCCATTCGCGCGGGTAATACTTGCGCATCAGCGCGACCGAATCCAGCCCTTCCGCGCCGTACTCGCCGCAGCCATACATCCAGCCCGGCTTCACTTTCTGCCAGTAGCCCTTGTGCAGCTTGCCCAGTTCGATGCCATGCCCGTTGTACCAGCAGGTGTAGCAGTGGTTGTCCGGCAGGCCGGGGCCGGGCGGGTCGTAGTCGCCGTCCACCGCCTTGATGACCCGATCCGGGTTGGCCAGCCGCACAGCCTGATCGGCAGCCACGAAGAACGACTCCATCTCGGCGCGCGTCACGTGGCGGTGCGGCTTGCCCTGCGCGTTCGGAAACGGCTCATTGATGTAGCTGACCATGATGTTGCAGGGATGGTGGCGCGCCAGTCGCTCCATCTCCCCGGCCTGTCGCACACACTCGGCGAACTGGGTGCGCCGCAGTTGCCCGAACAGCGGCAGATCGGTCTGGGTCAGAAAGCCCAGCCTGTCGCACATCTCATACACTTCCGGTTGCGCCGGCCGCTGCGTGATGCGCCAGTAGTTCATGTGGCAAATGCGGGCCAGCAGGATGTCGTCGCGCAGTTGATCCCAGTCCTTCTTCATCACATCCTGCTGCTCGAAGCCCATGGTGTTGGCGCCGCGCAGTCTGATTTGCCGGCCATTCAAATACAGCCGGCCGCGCTCGCCGGCGTCGCTCTCGTCCATGTGGAAAGAGCGCATCCCGAACTGCCGGCGCGCCGTGTCCAGCAGATGCCCCGCCCCGTCCAGCAGTTTCACCTGCGCCTGATAGAGCCACGGCGCGTCCACATCCCACACGCGGGCTTTGGGCATCTCGAACGACAGACGATAGTAGCTCACCCCCGGCCCGGCGTCGCTGACGGAAAACGCGCGCTCGGCGAACACCGTCTGCCGGAAGTTCTGCCCGTAGATCGACAGCAGCAGCGACACCGGCTGATACACATCGCGGGCGCTGCTCACTTCGATCCACGCCTCGGCGCGGCCTTCTGCCGGCAGCGGTCGCACAAACACGTCGTGAATGTGGATCGGCGCGCGCGCCTCGATGAACACGTCCTGATAGATGCCCATGCCCGGCGGGCAGTGATGCCAGCCGACCTGCGGATCGTCCCAGCCGGGGCCGGTGGCGGCGTACACCTTGTCGCCCTCGTGGAAGGCGTCGACGCCCTGCAACTTGTCCCACGTATCGTTGCCCAGCATGATGGCGTCGTTTTCGACTGCCACGACCAGCGTATTGGCGCCGGCGCGCATGACGCGCGTCATATCGAACTCGAACGGCGCAAAGAACCCCTCGTGCGACCCCAGGTATGCGCCGTTGACGAACACATGCGCCTTGTAGTCCACCCCCTTGAAACAGATGAACCAGCGCCGGTCAGACGCGCCCGCCATTTCGACTTGCGCGCCGGGATCGAACACCGTCCGGTAATACGTCGTTGCTTTGCCGATCGGGCCGCCGTAATGTGGAATGGTCACGGTCTGCCATTCGCCGGCGCCGGCCAGCACGCGGCCAAAGTCTGCCGCATCTTCAGGGGTTTGCAGGCGCCAGTCGAACGCGGTGAGGGGGATGGTCTGGCGCAGCGACACAAGCGCCGGCGCCAAATCGCGCAGGAACGGCGCGAATCGCCTGCGTTGGCGGGCCAGTTCGCGTTGCAATTTGGCCGGCGTGTCGAGTTTCGGCAGCGGCCGAAAGATGGCAGCAGGGTTGTGCCGGCGCGCCGGCAGCGCAACATCCGGCAATGCCGGCGGCTGCGGTTCGACCAGCGCGGCGCGCTGTTCTGCTTCGCGCCGGCTGGCGATGCGGGCGAAAACGTCATCGCGCATACGATCCGCTGTTTGCGTCACGATCATTCCTCCATGTCATCGTCTCCGGGTATGGCGCTATTGTCGCGCAGTTCATCTCACCAGACTGTTTGCCGCCGGCGCTGGCGCGCCAGCGCCGGATGGGGACATGGTGGAAGACTTCACCAGGCGCATGGACGTGTCGTTCCGCGTCAATCCCATCCTGCCACAGTTCGAGGGCGGCTTCACCGGCCATGCTCATACGGGCAGCGTTGCGGCAGGCAATCGGCCAGTCCTTCAGCGTCGAAGAACTGGAGATGCTGTGCGTCGATCTGGGGATCGACCCCGCAAACTGACGGCTGGCTATAATGGCCGAAACGTCGCGCTGGCAGGCCGGCAGCCGCCGGCGCCAGGTTCTGATGAGGAATACAGCAATGGCTGATTTGTTCGACAAGATTGCAACCGACCCCTCGATGCAGGCTGTGCG
>CALBEF010000115.1 GCA_937927775.1 uncultured Anaerolineae bacterium
TGCCACGCGCGTGGGCGGCATACCGGAACTGGTGCGACACGGAGAAAACGGCCTGTTGGTTCCGCCGGCGGACGCAGACGCCCTGCGAGACGCCCTGCTCAGCGCGCTCTGTTTGAGCGCCACAACGCGGGCGCAATGGCAACAGGCCGCGCGCCAGACAGCCCGACAGTTCAGCGCTGAAGTGATGGCAGAGCGCACCCTGCGCGCCTACCAGGCCGCGCTCCAGCATCGCCAACGCCGGTATAATCCCGGCGCATGACATCACCCATCCGCTTCGCCATCATCGGCTGCGGGCGCATTGCCCCGCGCCACGCCCAATCCCTGCTCGACTTGCGCGATCAGGCGCGCCTGGTCGCTGTTGTGGACATCATCGAATCGCGCGCGACACATCTGGCCAAACAATTCGGCGCAGAGCCGGCCACAGATTACAGGCAGATACTGGAGCGCGAAGACATCGATGCGGTGTGCGTGTGCGCGCCCAGTGGACTGCACGCACAGATCGGCATTGAGACGGCGCAGCATGGCAAGCACGTCATTGTGGAAAAGCCGATGGCGCTCACCCTGCCGGATGCCGACGCGCTTATCGACGCCTGCGCGCGGGCCGGCGTGACGTTGACTGTGGTGCTGCAAAACCGCTACAACCCGCCTATGCAGGACTTGAAGCGCCTGGTTGAATCGGGGCGCATGGGCCGGCTGTTGCTCGGCAACGCTACCGTGCGCTGGTATCGCCCGCAAAGCTACTATGAGGACGAATGGCACGGCACGCGCGCGATGGATGGCGGCGCGCTGATGAACCAGTCCATTCATCACATCGACGCCTTACAGTGGATCATGGGCGACGTGCAGAGCGTCTTTGCCTATGGCGCGACGCTGGCGCACCGCATGGAATGCGAAGATGTCGGCGTGGCAACCTGGCGCTTCGCGTCGGGGGCGCTGGGCGTGATCGAAGGCTCGACACTGACCTGGCCGGAGAATCTGGAGGGGTCGGTGGCGATCTTCGGAGAGCGCGGCTCGGTCAAGGTAGGCGGCACAGCGTTGAACCGCAAAGTGTTCTGGAAAGTGGACGGCCAACTGGAACAGGAGCGCCAGTTGCTGAGCGCCGAGGAGGTCGATCCGCCGTCGGTGTATGGCGCCAGTCACCGCGCGGTGCTGGCCGACACGCTGGCCGCAATGCGGGAAGGCCGGCCATCTCAGACTGACGGGCTTGAGGGTCGGCGTTCGCTGGCGCTGGTGCTGGCGATGTATGAATCCATGACGCGCGGCGCCGAGGTGTCGCTCGCCGAAATCGAACCCGGCGCGGCGCGCCAGATCGCCGCCACGCCCTGACCCGGCCTCAGGCAAACGATGCGACATCCCACCTGTGTACTATACGCTGGCGTCGAGATCGGCGCTGACGCGCGCATCGGCGCGTTTGTCATCGTTGGCGAGCCGGCGCGCGGGCGCGCTGAAGGGGAGACGATTACCCGCATCGGCGCGCGCGCCGTGCTGCGCTCGCACACGGTGATCTACGACGGCAATCAGATCGGCGACGATTTCCAAACCGGCCACGGCGCGCTGATCCGCGAAGAGAATCACATCGGCCATCGCGTCAGCATCGGCAGCCACAGCATTGTCGAGCATCATGTGCTGATCGAGGATGATGTGCGCATCCACTCGAACGCTTTCGTGCCGGAATTTTCCGTGTTGGAGGCCGGCTGCTGGATCGGGCCATGTGTCGTCGTCACCAACGCGCGCTACCCGCGCTCGCCGCGCGCGAAGGAGACCCTGCAGGGGGTGCGCATCGAGCGAAACGCCCGCGTCGGCGCGGGCGCAATTCTGCTGCCCGGCGTGCGCATCGGGGCCGAGGCGCTGGTCGGCGCCGGCGCAGTCGTTACCCATGATGTGCCTGCGCGCGCAGTGGTCGTGGGCAACCCGGCGCGCGTCATGAATTCAGTTGATCGAATCCCAGCCTACTATGAACAAGATTCCCCTGGTTGATCTGAAAGCGCAATACGAGACGATCAAGCCGGAAATCGACGAAGCGATCCGGCGCGTGATCGAGACCACGGCGTTTATCAACGGGCCGGATGTCAAGGCGTTCGAGGCCGAGTTTGCGCAGTTTTGCGGCGCCGGCCATGCTGTTGGCATCGCTTCGGGCACGGCAGCGTTGCAATTAGCCCTGCTGGCCTGCGGCGTCGGGCCGGGAGACGAGGTCATCACCGTGGCGCACACGTTTTGCGCCACGGCTGAAGCGATCGTCCATGTCGGCGCAAAGCCGGTGTTTGTGGATATTGATCCGCGCACCTACACAATTGACCCCGACGCGGCTGCGCGAGCGGTCACGCCGCGCACAAAGGCCATTCTGCCGGTGCATTTGTACGGCATGCCGGCGGATATGGATGCCATCAATGCGATTGCCCAACAGCGCGGCCTCTTCTTGATCGAAGACGCGGCGCAGGCGCATGGCGCGCTGTACAAGGGCCGGCCGGTTGGAGCGCTGGGGCACGTCGCCTGTTTCAGCTTTTACCCGGGCAAGAACCTGGGGGCTTATGGCGACGCCGGCGCCATCACCACGAATGATCCTGAGATCGCTCGGCGCGCGCTGGCCCTGCGCGATCATGGGCGAGCAGTGGGGCCGGACGGCAAACGCTCAAAGTATGAGCATGATCGGGTCGGTTACGGAGAGCGTCTGGACACCCTGCAAGCGGCCATTCTGCGCGCCAAGCTGCGTCATTTGCCGGCATGGACGGCGCGCCGACAGGCCGTCGCGCAACGCTACCTGGAGCTGCTGGCCGATACGCCGGCAGGGCTGCCGTTCACGCCGGACGATCGACAGTCGGTGTGGCATCTGTTTGTTGTGCGCGTGCAGCAGCGCGCCGAGACGCAGGCGCGTTTGTCGGCCCAGGGCATCGAGACGGGCATTCATTACCCCATCCCCCTGCACCTGCAAAAGAGCTTTGCCTCTCTTGGCTACCGCGCCGGCGACCTGCCACACACCGAGGCGGCGGCGCAGCACATCCTCTCGCTGCCGATCTATCCTGAACTGAGCGAGGAGCAGCAGACGCGAATTGCGCAGGCGCTGCGCGAGGCAGTGGGCAGTCTGTAGAACCGCGACACCATGCAAGAGACCTATCGTCGGGCATACCACAACGCTCACCTCACCGAGAAGGCAACGCGCGCGACTGTGTGGCGCGTCATCAGCGAGTTTCTCGCGCCTTATGTGCCCCCTGACGCGCATGTGCTCGAACTCGCCGCCGGCTACTGTCACTGGATCAACAGCGTGCGCGCGGCGCGCAAGGTCGCCATTGACCTGTGGGAACGTCTGCCCGAATTCGCCGGGCCGGACGTGGAGACCATCCAGCACGATCTATCACGGGGGTTGGCCTGCCTGGGCGAGCAGGATTTTGACGCGGTGCTGGCGTCCAACTTCATTGAGCATCTGGAGCCGGAGACGGCGCTGGCATTATCAGGAGAGGTGCACACCCATTTGCGCCAGCAGGGGCGATTCATCATCATCCAGCCAAACTACTACTATGCGTATCGGCGCTACTTCGACGACTATACGCACCGCTCCATTTTCAGCCATGTCTCGCTGGCGAACCTGTTGCGCGCGCAGGGATTCCACATCGAGAAAGTCATGCCGCGCTTCATGCCGTATTCGCTGCGCGAGATGCCGCTGCCAATCCCGGCATGGCTGATACGACTGTATCTGGCCTCGCCGATCAAACCCTTTGCCGGCCAGATGCTGCTGATTGCCCGCAAAACCGAGGCTTAGAGGTTTGTGTATGTATCAAGGCAAACAGGTGAGTGTGGTTTTTCCCGCTTACAATGAAGAGCAGTACATCCGCCAGGCCATCGAAGACTTCTGGATTCCGGGCGTTGTCGATGAAGTGATTGTGGTAAACAACAATTCGCGCGACCGGACAGCCGAAGAGGCCGCCAAAACGCCGGCGCGGGTAGTGCTGGAAACAAAACAGGGCTACGGTCACGCCCTGCAACGCGGCATGCGCGAAGCGCGCGGCGACCTGATTATTCTGGCTGAGCCGGACGGCACATTTATCGGCCGGGACGCACTGAAGCTGTTGGCGTATGCAGAAGATTTCCAGATGGTGTGCGGCACCCGCACCACGCGCGAGCTGATCTGGGCCGAGGCCAATATGGGCTGGTTCCTGCGTGTTGGCAACTGGTCAGTTGCCAAATTGCTCCAGGTGCTGTATAGCGGCCCCTCGCTGAGCGACTGCGGCTGCACGTTGCGCCTGATTCACCGTCAGGCATTGGAGGAGATTCAGGATTTTTTCACCGTCGGCAAGTCGCATTTTCTGCCGGAGATGGTTATCCTCGCGCTGCGAGCCGGCATCAGTGTCATCGAAGTGCCGATCAATTATCGCGGGCGCGTGGGGGAATCCAAAATCACCGGCAACTTCAAGGGCGTGTTGCGCACCGGCCTGCGCATGATCGGCCTGATCCTGAGCTACAAGTTCAAGCGCCTGCCCGCGCGGCCAAACACTCACTCCGCCAAAGCCTGACTGCCGCTTATGCAACACCGCGCGTGGCAAACTCTGTATGCTCAGCCAGTCTGGGTTGTGTTGACCGCTCTAAGCGCGTTATACGCGTTGATCTGGGTGTTCTCACAACACAAGCTGATTTACACCGACGAAATTGTCTTTGCGCGCGATTTTGCCCGCATCGCGCAAGGCGCATGGCAACAGACCGAGATTCCCCATCCGCCTCTGTATACCAGTCTGGGGAGCATAGCCATCCAACTGTTTGGACACACCCTGCCGGCCATGCGGCTGGTGGGCGGTTTGTCTTTTCCTGGCGTGTTGTGGTTGTTGCCGCTGGCGTGTCTGGCGCTCGGCGAAGATGCGCAACGCGCCCGACGGGCCGGGATGATCGCTGCTCTTATCTGGTCTGTTCACCCGATGGCGTTGCAGGGGAGCCTGTTGCTGGACATTGACAACACGCTCTTCCCGCTTGCCATGCTCCTGCTGTTGCTGGCGCTCAGCCTGACCGAAGCAGCGTCATCGACGCGCCGGGTCGTGTGGGTCGGTTTGACGTGGGCATTGATGCTGTGGACGAAGTGGCTGCCTTCGACAGTGTTGATCGGCGCCGCCATCGTGGTTGTGCTTCTGGCGCGCCGCGCGCGCGCGCTCAGCGCGCTGGCCGGCCTGGCGCTGGGGAGTCTGGCATTTGCCGGCAGCTTCCTGGTCTTCATTGCGCTGAGCGGCTTCCCAACAGAAGGTCTGTGGACTACCCTCAACCGCACCCAGGTTGCCACCGGCGGGGGGCTGCAGCGCGCGGTCTCCCGCCTGATCATGGGTGGCGGCATCACCACTGTGTGGATGGGAGCGCCATATGTCATCGGTTGGCTGCTGGTCGCGGCGCGGCGCGTCAGAGCAATACTGAGCAGCCGCTCGGTGAGTTACGCGGACGGACTGCTGGCATTCACTGTTGTCGGCATGGCGCTATATAGCGTGGGCAGCGAGCTGCCGATGGGGTTCCCGCGCTACCACTACCCGGTGTTTCTGGCCATGACGCTTTTGGTCAGTCTGGCGCTGGCCGGCAGCGCCATATTCAACAGACTGTGGGAAGACACGCGCGCGCGGCTGACACTGACGGCGATCGGGGCCGCGTGCGCCGTCTTTTTCGCGCTCGCGCTGCCCGATCCGCTGTTGCCGCAATACGCGCTCACGTTTGAAACCAACGACCTGTGGACGCGCCTGCGCTTTGCCGCGCAACTGCAAATCACAGCAGTTGCGATCCCGCTCGGCCTTGCGCTGATCGGCTGCTATGTGTCCCTGCGCCATGCGCGGCCGGCGTTGCTGGGGGGCGCCGTTGCCTTCAGCCTGGCCGGCTGGATCGTGACTTCGACAACACAGACATTCGCCGACTACGCCACCATCTACGAATATGGACGGCGCGGCGGGCGCGAGATCGGCGCGCTGATCGCCGCCAGAACATCTGCGCAGGATCGCCTGATTGCGCCGCTCGAAATTTTGTGGGCTGCCGGCCGGGAAGGCGACTTTGTTGTGCCGCTGCTGGTCTGTCCGGCCTGCTCGGCGCAGAGCATGATTGATCGCCTGCAGAATGACGCGCCCGCAGTCTTTGTGCTCACGATCAAAGAAGACGGGCGGTACACTGAGATCACGCGCAATCCCGATTTCGTTGCTCTGCTGAAGCGTTGCTTTGCGGACCGCGTTGCTGTCGGCTCCTACCTGGCCTACTTTCGCGCGAATGAGGCCTGCAGATGAACACTCAGACCTCCGCCGCTTTGAGCCGATCGGCCGGCCTGCGCAGCGCGCCATGTCGCGCAATCATCGCCAGTCTGCTGGGGTGCAGTGTTTTTGCCATCGCCTGCGCAACGCGCATGTGGTGGCAGCCGCTCACGGCAGATGAGAATGAATTCTTTCTGGCCATGGCGCGCTGGAACGAGTGGCGCGGGTCAATTCCCCATCCACATCTGTATGTGCACTGGGCGCAACTGCTTTTCGCGCTGTTCGGGGCCACCGTCGAAGCGGCCCGGCTGAGCGTGTTGATTCCGCACCTGCTCACACTGCCGTTGCTGGCATGGCTGGCGCGGCTGCTCTACCGGGACGCGGCGGAGCGCGGCAACTGGCAGAGCATCGCCATCCTGGCCGTGTTTCTGTACGCGCTCAACCCGCTCATTGTTCAGAACAGCGTTCTGATCGACATCGACAACGGCCTGTTGACGACGGCGCTGACGGCGTTGCTGTGTTTGTGGCTGGCGACGCGCGCATGGCCGGCCCCCGATCGTATCGCGGCGCTCAGCATTGGCTTTGCCATATGTCTGTGGATCAAATTGCCCACCCCGCCCATGCTGGCGGCGGCGATCGTTGTGTATGAAGCGCTGCGCCGGCGATGGCGCGAAGCGATTATCGCCGGCGCATTTAGCGTCGTCGGCGCAGCGTTGTTTGCCGGCTTGCACAGCGTCTACGGCATCTTCACCGGCTATACGCTCGCCGACGCCCTTGCCGCGTTCGCCTGGCGCTCCGGCAGCGAGGCCGGCATCCTGTCCCAGGCGCCCAACACGCTTGTTCAAACCAGCGGTGTGATGGCGTTCTGGCTGGGCCTGCCATTTGTCCTGCTTATCGCGCCGGTTGTCCGGGGCGCTCTGCGCCGGCTGATACAAAGCCGGCTGGGTGATGAAGACCTGGGGCTGATTTATGCGGCAGGCGTATTCGCCTTTTACAGCACAATGATCGTTCCGGCGTGGGGCTATCCGCGCTACCACACGCCGGCTATGCCCGTTCTCATACTGGCTGTCAGCGCGTGGGTAGTTGAGCGCGTCAGGGCTGCGGGGCGCGCCTTCTGGATCGTTGCGCTCGCAATCGCGCCGGCCGGCGCGCTATACATCGCCCTCGCCGTCGGCGATCCGATGTATGACATTTACCGCGCCACCTTTGAAACCACCGCGCTGGGCGAGCGATTGCGCATCGGCGGCGCGGCTATCGCTCGCGTTGCGCTGCCCGTGTTGATCGTGATCGCGCTCAGCATCGGGCTGGCGCGACGTCTGGGAGTCACTCGCGCCGGCGCAGTGGCCGGCGGCTTGACTGCGCTGGCATTCGGCAGTTATCTCGCCACGGATGTGATTCAAATCAAGGCGCCGTACAGCACGCGCTATCGGTACACCTATGTCTACGCCGACCGCGCGCGGGCGACGGACGCTGTGCGCGCCGGCGTCCCGCTCGACGGCTATTCGCTGACCGACAAAGACCTGCTGTGGTACGCCGATCGCCCCGGCGAGCAGGTGTACGGCTACATGAGCGACCCTGAACGACTCAAGGCGACGCTGCGCGCGCGGCGGGTGGATGTCATTGCGTGGACTGAAAAGGAGAAGCTCAAAGCCAGCGCGCTCAACGCGGATGCCGAAGCGCTGGCCATCCTCGCGCAGTGCTATCGCAGCGAACAGTTTGGGATTTTCATTGTGCTGACTCGCGCCGGCCCTGAGCCGTGTCCTGGCATTCGATGATTCCGTCTTTGTCCGCGAATTCTAGTAACGCGGGATTCATCCCGCGCCTTATTCATCCCGCGCCGCAACCGATGAACATTTTGCATGTGTACAAAGACTACTTCCCGGTTCTGGGGGGAATTGAGAACCACATCCGCCAGTTGGCTGAAGCACAAGCGGCGCAGGGACACCGCGTGACGGCGCTGGTCACAGCGCCGGGCCGGCGCTCGATGGAAGCGATGATGAATGGGGTGCGCGTGATCAAAGCGGGCCGGCTGATCAGTGTGCAATCCGCGCCACTCAGCCTGTCTTTTCCTTTTCACCTTCGGCGCCAGGCCGCCGAGGCTGACATCGTGCATCTGCACGCGCCCTATCCGCCGGGCGAAGCGGCCAACCTGTGGCTTGGGCGCGGGCGCAAAACAGTGATCACGTGGCACAGTGACATTGTGCGCCAGAAGACGCTGCTGCGCGTGTACGGGCCGATCCTGCGCCGCGTGTTGCAAAAAGCTGATGGCATCATCCCGACCAGCGAGCCTTACGCGCGCTCGTCGCCGTGGTTGCGCCCGCACTTGAATAAGTGCTCCCCGGTGCCACTTGGGATCGACACGCAACGATTCCGACCGGACGCCGCCGGCCAGGCTGCGGTTGCTGCGCTGCGACAGGCATGGCTGACGGAGCATACCGCGCGCGCAGGCCGCGCGGCGGAGCGGGAGCCGCTCATCCTGCTCAGCGTGGGCCGGCTGCGCTATTACAAAGGGCTGGACGACCTGATCCGCGCGCTGGTCGGGTTGCAGGATGTGATCGGCGTGATCGTTGGCGAAGGGCCGATGGGCGCGGCATGGCGCGCGCTGGCTGAAGAATTGGGCGTGACGGCGCGCGCGCTGTTCGTCGGCGAAGTGGACGACGCCGATTTGCCGGCGCACTACTGCGCCGCCGATATTTTCGTGTCGTCGGCCAACACACGCGCCGAAGCGTTTGGCGTCGCCATTCTGGAAGCGATGGCGTGCGGATTGCCGGCCATCTCCACCGAAGTCGGGACGGCCACCTCATGGATCAACCAGCATGGCGTCACCGGCCTGGTTGCGCCCGCTCGCAGCCCAGAGGGCCTGGCGCAGGCGATTGTCGCATTGCAGAGCGACACGGCGCAACGCCGGCGCATGGGCCTCGCGGCCCGCCAGCGCATCGAAGCGCACTTCAGCGAGCAAAAGATGATCGCAGGCGTCAACGCAGTGTACGAAAGGATTCTCGCCGAGCCGCCCCATTCAGCAAGTCGAGTATGATTGAGCGCGCTTGACAGACACTTCGATCAACGCCCAATCACACCTGCCGGCGCGGAATGCGCAATCTCCGGTGTCGGACGCGGATTGGCGCATGAACTATGCGCACGACGATCATTTTGCCAACTTACAACGAAGCCGAAAATATCCGTCGCCTGCTGCCTGAACTGCTCAGCCTGCCGACAAATGTGAGCATCTGTGTCGTGGACGACAACTCGCCGGACGGCACCGGCCAGATTGCTGATGAATGGGCGGCCCGTGAGTCGCGCGTCACCGTGACGCATCGGGCCGGCAAGCTCGGCCTGGGCACAGCGTATATCGCCGGCTTCAAATACGCGCTGGCCCAGGGCGCCGAAGCGATGCTGACGATGGACGCCGACTTTTCTCATCATCCGCGCTACATACCGGCTATCCTGGAAAAGGCAGCTCAGGCCGACCTGGTCATCGGATCGCGCTACGTGCCGGGCGGCCATGTCGGCTACCCGCTTCATCGGCGCGCCCTGAGTAGAACCGCCAACCTCGTAGCGCGTCTGGCGCTGGGACTGCACGCGCAGGATTGCACCGCCGGCTTTCGGCTGTACCGCGACTACACATTGCGCAGCATCCCGCTCGACCGCATCTTTTCCAACGGATACTCCTTCCTGGTGGAGCTGCTCACATTGATCGAGAAGCGCGGCTATCGGATCGTCGAAGTCCCCATCGTCTTCAAAGACCGACAATACGGCAAGTCGAAAATTTCGTCGAGCGAGATTGTCAAGGCCATGTACACGGTCGCCCGGCTGACAGTCCGACGACTGATTGGCAACTTATGAACTGAGGCAGGAGCGTGTTATGAGCAGGATTCTGGTTACCGGCGGCGCGGGGTTTATCGGGTCGCATGTTGTTGAAGAATTGACCCGGCGCGGTCATCACGTGGTGGCGCTGGACGATCTGAGCGGCGGATTTGCCGACAACGTGCCGGCGCAGGCGCGCCTGGTCGCAGGCAGCATCACCGACGCCGATCTGATACAGCGCCTGTTCGAGTCCGAGCGCTTCGACTACGTGTATCACCTGGCCGCCTACGCTGCCGAAGGGTTGAGCCACTTCATCCGCCGGTTCAACTACACCAATAACGTCATCGGCAGCGTCAACCTGATCAACGCGGCTGTGAACACCGGCGTCAAGTGCTTTGTGTTCACCTCCTCCATCGCCGTGTACGGCCCCAGCCCGGAGCTGCCGATGCGCGAGGAAACGCCGGCCCACCCCGAAGACCCGTATGGGATCGCCAAACTGGCCGTGGAGCAGGACCTGGCTGCCTGCCGGCGCATGTTTGGGCTGAACTACGTCATCTTCCGTCCGCACAACGTGTACGGCGAGCGCCAGAACATCGGCGACCGCTACCGCAATGTCGTGGGCATCTTCATGAATCAGATTTTGCAGGGCAAGCCGATGACCATCTTCGGAGACGGGCTGCAAACGCGCGCGTTCAGCTACATCCGCGACATCACTCCCGTCATGGCGGATGTGATCGACATGCCGGAAGCGTGGAACGAGGTGTTCAACGTGGGCGCCGATCAGCCCTACACGGTGCGCGAACTGGCGGAGCGCGTCGCGCAGGCCATGGGTGTCGCGCCGGACATTCGTTTCGTCGCCGCGCGGAACGAGGTCCTGCACGCTTACTCGTCCCACGAGAAAGTGCGGCGCGTGTTTGGCGAGCGCCCGCTGCGCACGCTGGATGAGGGCCTGAGCGCGATGGCGGAATGGGTCAAGACGCACGGCGCGCGCAGCAGCCAGAAGTTCAAAGGCATCGAGATCACCAAAAACCTGCCGCCGGTGTGGCTGGAGTAAAGACAGTGCGCGCGGCGCAACCATTGATCGCACCATGCGTATTCTTTTCGACGCGCGCGTCATCCAGGATCACTTCCCCGGCATCGGGCGGTATGCGTATGGCCTGTTGTCGGCCCTGCCGGCCCAGTTGGACGCGAATGAAACCCTTGTCGCGCTGCGCGATTCATCGGCCCGCAACACCCGCTTTGACCTGACGCGCTTGAAGCATCCCAAACTGGAGTGGACCGAGCACCGCGCGCCCATCTTTCACCCGGCCAATCTGCTGCGCGCGCCGATCGCAGACGCCGGCGCCGCGCTGTTCCATTACCCCTACTACGTGCGGCCTTATTTGGGCCGGCTGCGCTCGGTCACCACGCTGTACGACGCCATCTCGCTGGTCTATCCGCAACTCGTGCCCTCCGCGTCGCGCCGGCTGCTCATTCGCATCCTCACCGATCTCGCCGTGCGCGCCTCAACGGCCTTTGTGACCATCTCGCAGGCGTCGGCGCGTGACATCGCGCGACACTGGCCGGCGACACGCGGGCGCATCACGGTGACGCCGCTGGCCGCAGAGGCCATCTTTACTCCGCAGCCACCCGAACGCTGCGCCGCCGCGCGCGCCAAATACGATCTGCCCGAAGACTTCACGCTCTACCTGGCCAGCAACAAGCCGCACAAGAATCTTGTCCGGCTGATCGAGGCCTGGGCGATGCTTAACGCAGATTCGTCAGCGCCAAAATCCACAATCCAAAATCCAAAATCGCACATCCTGGTGATTGCCGGCCACCAGGACCCGCGCTATCCGCAGGCGCAGGAGCGCGCGCAGGCGCTGGGCATCGTCGATCGGGTGCGCTTCATCGGCGAGGTGAGCAACGCCGACATGCCGGCGCTGTACTCGGCCTGCGCCCTGTTCGTTTTTCCGTCGCTGTACGAA
>CALBEF010000116.1 GCA_937927775.1 uncultured Anaerolineae bacterium
AGACCGTGACGCCGGCCGAGCCGGACGCTGCGGCCTGGCGCGGCCTGGAGCGCCGGCCTGATGACATCGCGTTACTGCAACACTCCAGCGGCACAACCGGCTTGCAGAAAGGCGTGGCGCTTTCTCATCGCGCCGTGTTCAACCAGTTGGACGCCTATGCCCGCGCCATCCATCTCACGCAGGATGATGTGATCGTGAGCTGGCTGCCGCTCTACCACGACATGGGGTTGATCGCCTCGTTCGTGCTGCCCATCCTCAGCCGCGTGCCGGTAGCGATGATGTCGCCGTTTGACTGGGTGCGCGCGCCGGCCCGCCTGATGCAGGCCATCACGCGCTATCGCGGCACGTTGTGCTGGTTGCCCAACTTCGCTTACAACTTTTGCGCGCAGAAAATCCGCTCGCGCGATCTGGAGGGCGTTGACCTGTCCAGCCTGCGCGCGGTGACGAATTGTTCCGAGCCGATCCACTGGAGCAGCCATCAGATGTTTCTGGAGCGGTTCGCGCCGTATGGCTTGCGGCCCGACGCGCTGGCCGCTTCGTATGCCATGGCCGAGAATGTGTTTGGCGTGACCCAGGGCGGCATCGACGCGCCGCTGGTGATTGATGAGATCGAGCCGCGCGCGTTTGTGACGGAGGGCGTGGCATTGCCGTTGCCCGATCATCCCGACCGGCTGCGGCTGGTGTCTTCGGGCCGGCCGATCGCCAACACCCGCGTGCGCGTGCTGGACGCGCAGCGCCGAGAACTGCCGGAGCGCCGCGTGGGCGAGCTGGTGATTCAAAGCGACTGCATGTTGACCGGTTACTACCACCGCGACGATTTGACACAGCAGGCGTTTCACGACGGCTGGTTCCTCACCGGCGATCTGGGCTATATCGCCGACGGCGAGATATTTGTGACCGGGCGCAGGAAGGATTTAATCATTGTGGGCGGCAAGAACATTGCGCCACAGGATTTGGAGCGCGTGGCCGGCGACGTGCCGGGCGTCCATGCAGGCCGCGTCGTGGCGTTCGGCGTGTATAACGAGACCGCCGGCACGGAAGATGTAGTCATCGTGGCCGAAGCCGACACCGAGGATGACGCAGAGCGTCAACGCATCGGCGACGCCATCCGCGCCGCAATCAGTCGCGGGTCAGATGTGGTGTTGCGCGACGCTTATGTGGTGGGCGCGAAGTGGCTGCTGAAGACGAGCAGCGGCAAGATTGCCCGTTCGGCCAACCGGGACAAATATCTGGCCGAGGTTCGGGAGTAGCGCAGAGACGACGCAGGTTGCGTCACATGGACAAATAACCATGATCAATCCGCGCGCTCCATGTTCCACTCAATCGGCCACGCTTGTTGCGTCGGGCGTTTGAGGCGTGGATGATTTGTTCAGGTGGGGTAGACGGGGATATATTCCTGACTGCACATTGGCAATCTGCGCATAGCGGAAACACACATCGGAGGCTTCATGCTGTATCGCGCCTCGCCCTTCGCGATCATTGTCTTTGCCTTCGCCGCCGGCATCTGGTTCGCCGCGCAGTTCCCCGTCCCGGCCTGGCTCAGCCTCGGCGTCCTGGCGCTGGCCGTCGTCGTCATCTTCGCCGTTCGACGCAACCCCGAAGCCGCCTGGGCCGCCGCATTCGTTGCGCTGCTGGCCGCCGGCATCCTGCGCTACACCCTGGCTCTGCCCGCCCTGGCCAACTCCGTCGCTGCTTACAACGGCCAGTTCGTCACCCTCGAGGGCGTGGTGATCGAAGAGCCGGATGTTCGCCCGGACGATGTGCGCCTGCGCGTGCAGGTCAGGCGTCTGGTTGCCAAATCGGTTGACGCGCAACCAACGGGCCTTGTGCTCGTTAAAACGTCGCGCGCAATCTCCTGGCGCTACGGCGACGTGATCCGCGCCTTTGGAAAGATCGACGCGCCGCCGGTGCTGGCCGAGTTCAACTACCGCGACTATCTGGCGCGGCAGGGCGTTGTTTCCTGGATGCCGCGTCCAGACGAGGCGCAGCGCATCGGCGCAGGCGAAGGCAACCCCATCTACGCGGCTATCCTCGCCCTCAAGTCGGCTGTGCGCCTGTCAACGCAGCGCATCATGCCCTCGCCCGAATCCGCCCTGCTCAACGGCATCCTCATCGGCGACGACAACGAGATTCCCCCTCGAATCGCCAGTGCTTTCGCCTGCACCGGCACGTCGCACATCATCGCAATTTCCGGCTTCAACGTCAGTGTGGTCGTCGCGTTGACCGTGCCGCCGCTCGGCCGGCTGCTGAACAAGCGCCGCGCTGCGCTGGTCGCCATCCCCGCTCTGGTGATCTATACCCTGCTGGTCGGCGCGTCGGCCTCGGTGGTGCGCGCGGCGGTCATGGCCGTCATCGCCCTGATCGGCCAGTTGCTCTGGCGGCGCGGATTCACCCTCAACACCCTGTGCGCTGCGGCGTTCCTGATGTTGCTGGCAAACCCCAACACGCTATACGACCTGAGCTTTCAGCTCAGTGTTGCGGCCACGCTGGGGCTGGTGTTATACGCAGATCGATTCACAGATGCCGCACAGCGCCTTCTGGAGCGCCGTTTTGGTGTTGGGCCTCAGCTCAGTGAGAAAATCGCCGGCGCGCTGGCCGATATCACTCTGATTACGCTGGCCGCGCAGATCACTACGCTGCCGCTGATTCTGGTTTACTTTCATCAGTTGCCGCTGGTGACTTTGCTGACCAATGCGCTGATTCTGCCGTTGCAGCCGCCGGCGATGATCCTGGGCATCGTGGGCAGCGCAACCGGCATCGCCTCACCCGCGCTCGGCGCCATCGCCGGCCTGCCCGCTTACGCGCTGTTGACCGTTACGATACGGATCGTGATGTGGAATGCTGAATTCAATCACGCTTGTGTTCCGGTTTACACCTTTGACACGCCGGCGGCGGTGGCGTGCTACGCGGCGCTATTCGTTATCACGGCAATAGTCACTCAACCGCCGCAGGCGCGCCGCAATCTGGCCGACTTTGCCCGGCAGATGCTTAAACCGGGGCTGATTCTGATAGCGATTGTGATCGTGGGCGGCACAGGCATGGCGCTATGGACGCAGCGGCCTGATGGCAAGTTGCATGTCACCTTTGCCGGCAAGGGCGCGTTCATCCAGACACCGGCCGGCAAGCAAATCGTGTTCGCCGGTGGAGGCGGCGTGTTGCCGGTGATGGGCCAGGCCATGCCATTCAACGATCGCGCCCTCGAACTGCTGATCCTGACCCAGCGCAGTGACCTTGCGCGCGGCGACACGCTGCCTGTTTTGCAGCGCTACGTCGTGGGTGTGGCGCTCGTGCCTGAGGGCGAGGACGAGCCATCCTCAATGCTGACAGAGTGGGAAGACGCGGCGCGGGCCAACGCCCGACAGGTCATGGCGGCCCCGCCCGGCACGCGGGTGGTGGTGGAGCCAGGGGTGGTGCTGACGATCGAGCAGCGCGCCAACGGTGCGATCGGTGCGCGGTTGAGCTACGGCGAAACGGTGTTTGAACTGGCCGGCGACGCGCAGATGATCAGCGGCACCGTGCAGCCAGGCAGTGTGGTGTTCGTCGGCGCGCGCGGCGCATCACCAGAGTTGCTGGCGGCAGCGCAGCCACGCTGGGTGGTGTGGGCCGACACGGGCGGCGCGCCACCTCGTTTGAGCAACGACATTCGCCGCATCAACCTGCGCGATGTGGATGTCATAGAGTTCGTGAGCGACGGCCAGCATATCGTCATTCGCTAGAGCCGGCACTTGTCCCTCATTCGCGTCCATTCGCGTCCATTCGCGTTCATTCGCGTTCATTCGCGTTCATTCGCGTTCATTCGCGGTTCGCGTTGTGCTACCATCGATCCATGCCGATTCTGATCGAACACTGCGCCATTTTGAACCCAAACGCCCCGCGCGCGATGGCCCTGGATCAATCCATCCTGATCGAAGGCAAGCACATCGCTGGCATTGGCAGCGCGCCACTCGACACTCAGCACTCACTACCCACGACTCAGCACTCAGCACCGGAGGTCATCGACGGTCGCAACCTGCTCGCCATCCCCGGCCTGATCAGCGCGCACACCCACTCGCCGGAGAATTACATGCGCGGCGCCACCGAGCGCATGCCGCTGGAACCATGGCTGGTGTGGCTGTACGGCACGTGCGGCGAATACACCGCCCGCGATCACTACCTGTGCGCCGCCATGAGCGCCATCGAAATGCTGCTGAGCGGCTGCGCCGGCTCGCTCGATCACCTGTGGCATGGCGGGCCATGGCAGCGCGACTACCTCGACGCCACGATGCAAGCCTATCGTGACAGCGGCATCCGCGCCACCGTTGCCCCACTCTACGACGACCATGACTACGTGCTGGATGCTGCCGACGCGCTAGGCGTCGATCTGCGTGGCAGCACATACGGCCTGGCGCACGGCGGGTATCGCCCCGACCGCGAAGCGTATCGCGCCGGCGTGTTGCGCGACATGCTCGATCTTTTCGATGACTGGATGACAGACTGGCATGGCGAGGCCGATGGCCGGCTGCAAACGTTCCTCGGGCCGGCAGCGGGGCAACTGGTCAGCGACGAGTGCCTGCAAATGTCGCTCGATCTGGCGCGCAAACACGGCGCCGGCATGCACATGCACTGCGTCGAGACGCGCCTTCAGGACTATTGCATCCGCCGCGCCTTCGGCAAAACCATCATTCAACGCATGGCCGATCTGGGCGTGCTGGGTCCCGACGTGACACTGCCGCATTCGGTATGGATCAGAAACGACGCCGATCTCGACCGCCTGGCCGAGGCTGGCGCGATCCCCGTGCACAACCCGGCCGCCAACCTGAAACTGGGCAGCGGTCTGATGGCGATGCGCGAGATGCTCGATCGCGGCGTCACGGTGGCGCTGGGCGTGGATGGCGCGTGCAGCAACGACAACCAGGACATCTTCGACACCATTCGCCTGGCGGCGCTGATTCACAACCTGAAACATCACGAGGCAGCCACGTGGATTTCCGCGCGCGAAGCGGTGGAGGCTGCCACGCTGGGCGGCGCGGCGGCGTTGTTGATGCGCGATCGACTGGGCCGGCTGGAAGCCGGGCAACTGGCCGACATTACGCTGCTCGATCTCAACAGCCCGGTCTTGTCGCCCATGAACGACGCCTATGGCGCGCTGGCTTACTGCGAGACCGGGCGCTCGGTGAAGCACGTCATCGTCAACGGGGCTGTAGTGGTGCGCGATGGACAACTGACGACCCTGGACGCGCAGGCTATCGCGCAGGAGTTCCGTGAGCGCGTGGCGCGGCTGCCCTTCCGCCAGCCCCTCGACGCCAGGACACAGCGCGATGTGGACGACTGCTGGCGTTTCTGGCGGCTGGTGATGGCGCGTGTCGAACGGGGCGAATAACCCTGACGGGATTGGAAGTTAGACGCAGGAAAAGAAGCAACCCTCCCGCAGCTTTGCGACCTGCGAGAGGGTCAACCCCTGTCGAGATAGATTTCTGGCCGGAACAAACACAGCAAGAGGCGCACAGAGAAAACAAAAAGCAGGGGCTTCAAGTAACCTTCAAGCCTGCCTCATAACGCTGCGTCCCTCATCAGGTTGTCTTTGTTTCTTTCTCTGACTTGCCGGTTTCGGAACCGGTCTTCGACCGACTCACCTTAAAAGAAACGCCGACTTCCTCTTCGGTTGTTCTCTTTGGCTGTCTTTCAGGCTGTCTTCCAAGCTCTAGGTTAGAGCGTGCCTGACTGCTTGATCGTGCTCAGCCTCGAGATCGCTCTGCCTTTGCTTTTTTGATTGCCTAAGGATGATCGCTCATCCCACTCAGGCTAATCCGTTTGAAGCATTGGCTTTCGCTGTTATGAGGTCGCTTTCCAATTCCTTGGAGCTCCCTGCTTGATTAAGAGTATATGAAGCGTCGGCGAGCTTGTCAAGCCTTTTATGTCCCTGCGACGAAGAAATCGCTCGCAATCTTCTGGTCGTGCGCTTTATGCAGGAACGGTCTGGCTCTCTCGCTCATAGAGAGGCTGGGATGCGCTGGTCGGTCTGCGCGTCGAAGAAGTACAGGGCATCCAATGGCGGAAGCGCAACTTCCACCTGATCGCCCACACTGACCGAGTCGTCCAGCGAGCCGGTGGCGGCATAGAACAGACCGCCGCTGCGGACATAGATCGTCTGGGTGCGACAGGCCATATCCGGCTCGACCGTTTCAACCATGCCGCGCAGAATGCTCTGGTGCTCATGGGCCGGCCCTTCCCCCTCAATCCGCCAGCGCATGGCCTCGGGGCGCGCGCCCAGCGTGATGCGCTGGCCGGCCTGCGCGCGCGCCTTGATTGCATCCGGCAACGGCACAACCAGATCGTTGAGCCTCAACACTCCGCCATCCACCACGCCGCCGGCCAGCAGGTTCATCGGCGGGCGGCCCAGGAAGCCGGCCACGAACGCGGTGCGCGGATCGTCGCGCAGTGACTGGTACGGCCCCATCTGCTCGATCTTGCCGTCGCGCATGACCGCCACCAGATCGCCCAGCGCGATCGCCTCCACCTGATCGTGCGTGACATAGATGGATGTGATCCTGAACCGGCTGATGAGACGCTTGATCTCGACCCGTGTCTGCGCGCGCAGTTTGGCGTCAAGATTGGACAACGGCTCATCGAACAGAAATAAGCGCGGGTTGCGCACGATGGCGCGGGCGATCGCCACGCGCTGCTGCTGCCCGCCAGACAGGGCGCCGGGCTTGCGGTCGAGCAGCACCCTGAAGTCGATGCCCATCATCTCCGAGGTGACACGGATGCGCTCTTCGGCCTCGAAGTCGGGCTTGTGCCGGACTTTGAAGAAGAAGCCCAGATTGCCCTTGCCCTCGAAATGCGGGTACAGCGCATAGTTCTGGAACACCATGCCGATGTAGCGATCCCTGGCGTGCACGTCGCGCATGTCCTGGCCGTCGTACAACACATCGCCGGTGTAGTCGGTGTCCAGCCCGGCCACCACGCGCAGTAGCGTGCTCTTGCCGCAGCCCGACGG